>JAZUBD010000267.1:0-12087 GCA_045638305.1 Lachnospiraceae bacterium | reverse complement strand
GGCATGGAAGCGGAGCGTTATATAAAGACCGCGAAGGAGCAGATTGCGGCAACCTTAAAATGTAAGCCGGAGGAGGTTTTCTTCACATCCGGAGGTACCGAGTCTAATAATATGGCACTGATCGGTACGGCCCTGGCCAATAAGCGTAGCGGTATGCACATCATTACCACTTCTTTTGAGCATCCTTCGGTATATGAGCCGATGTTTTTCCTGGAGGAGATGGGGTTCCGTGTGACGTACCTGGCTCCGGGACCTGAGGGAGTTGTAACAGTGGAGGTCTTAAAGGAGGCTCTTTGCGAGGATACGATTTTGGTATCGGTGATGGCGGTGAACAATGAGGTCGGTGCGGTGCAGGATATTACGGCACTGGGGGCTGCGGTGAAGGAGTACAATCCGGCGATTTTGTTCCATGTGGATGCTATTCAGGCCTACGGAAAGTTTCGGATTTATCCGAAGCGACAGAATATCGATTTGCTTTCGGTCAGTGCTCATAAGCTTCATGGGCCGAAGGGGTGCGGCTTTTTATATGTAAAAGAAAAGACAAAGATTAAGCCGATTTTATTTGGCGGCGGACAGCAAAAGGGCATGCGGTCCGGTACGGAAAATGTACCGGGAGTTGCAGGGCTTGGCCTTGCGGCAGAGCTTGCCTGCAAGGAGATTGAAAGCTTGCAGGAGCATATGTTTGAACTGAAAAGGCAGTTTGCGGAAGGTTTGGCTGAGCTGACCGATGTAACGATTCATTTGGTGGATAACAAGGATGGTTCGAAGATAGACAAAGAAGAACGGGAGGAACGCTTAAAGAAAACCGCACCGCACATTATGAGCGTGGGCTTTGGGGGAGTGCGGAGTGAGGTGCTGCTTCATGCGTTGGAAGAAAAGGGCATCTATGTGTCTTCCGGTTCGGCGTGTTCGTCCAATCATCCCGCGGTCAGCGGAACATTAAAAGCAATTGATGTGAAGAAAGAATTACTGGACGCTACGGTGCGGTTCAGTTTTTGTAAGGATACCACGAAAGAAGAAGTAGAGTATACACTTGCGGTATTAAAGGAATTATTACCGCAGTTGCGTAGATTTTGGCGGAAGTAAAGGAAACGGTAGTTTGAAATTTGACCGGAAACGGTTGCAAAATATTGGAGGATTGTATGTATCAGGCTTTTTTGGTAAAGTACGGTGAAATCGGCTTAAAGGGTAGTAATCGCCACATTTTTGAGAATGCATTAAAGAACAGAATTATGGACAGCTTGCGCCCGCTTGGTGAGTATACGGTTGTACGGGAGCAGGGAAGAATTTTTGTGGAATGTCCGCAGGGCTATGACTACGAAGACACCGTGGAAGCTCTGGGCCGTGTATTCGGCGTAATCGGTTTTTGCCCGGTAAAGGTGGTAGAGACCACGGACTGGGAGACTGTAAAGCAGGCAGTGGGTGATTTCGTGGAGGAGATGTATCCGCAGAAGAACTTTACCTTTAAGATGGCTGCAAAACGTGCGGACAAGCAGTATCAGTTCACTTCTCCGGAGATATGTGCCAATATGGGAGAGTACTTGCTTTCTCGTTTTGATCAGATTTCCGTGGATGTACACGACCCGCAGGAAGTGATTACGGTAGAAATCAGAAATCGTGCGTATATTTATTCCAAGGTTTTGACAGGACCGGGTGGTATGCCGGTGGGAACTGCAGGTAAGGCAATGTTGCTTTTATCCGGCGGTATTGACAGCCCGGTGGCAGGCTACATGATTTCCAAGCGTGGTGTGGCACTGGAGGCAACCTATTTTCACGCACCGCCTTACACCAGTGACCGTGCAAAGGAAAAGGTTGTGGACCTGGCCAGAATCGTCAGCTGTTATACCGGACCGATTCGCCTCAATGTGGTAAACTTTACGGACATTCAGTTGGCAATCTATGAGAAGTGTCCGCATGAACAATTGACCATTATTATGCGCCGTTATATGATGCGTATTGCGGAGTATTTTGCAAATAAGAGCGAGTGTCTCGGTATGATTACCGGTGAGAGCATCGGTCAGGTGGCGAGCCAGACCATGCACAGCTTACTGACCACCAATGCGGTATGTGAGCTTCCGGTATATCGTCCGCTCATCGGTATGGATAAGGTGGAAATTATTGATATTGCCCAGAAAATAGGTACATTTGAGACCTCTATCTTACCGTACGAGGATTGCTGTACCATTTTTGTGGCAAAGCATCCGGTAACCAAGCCGATATTGTCTGCAATTGAGAAGTCGGAGGAGTTACTTGCGGATGTGATTGATGATTTGATGAAGGAAGCAATTGAAACTACGGAAGTGATAGAAGTGAGAGCGTAAAAAACAAAACGGAGGATACATTCTGTATCCTCCCCGTTTGTAACAATACCTTTTATTTGTGATTACTCAACGATGTACGGTGCTAAAACAGCAAGAACAGCGTCTAAGTTGTCCTGAGCATGTACGTTTAAGTCAATCGGCTTAGAAAGGTCTAAACTGAAAATACCCATGATGGACTTAGCATCAATGACATATCTTCCGGAAACTAAATCGAAATCGGAATCGAACTTCGTGATCTCGTTTACGAAAGCCTTTACCTTATCGATAGAGTTTAAAGAAATTTTTACGGTCTTCATAATGTTACTCCTCCTTCTTGGTGATTGAGATGCTTATTGAATTAAGCATCTTTATACTTATATAGTACCGTTTGCTGATAAAAATGTCAATATACAAATGTGATAAAAAAGTTAGTAAATTTCAATTAAAAGTGTGGAAATGTACGAAAACTCGGGAAAGGAAGCAAGGGAATGAACAAAGAAATGCACAAAATAGAAGGAAAGCGGGTAGCTTTTTTAACACTCGGTTGCAAAGTGAATTCCTACGAGACAGAGGGGATGCGGGAACTGTTTCTAAAAGCCGGAGCCGTAGAGACCGAGTTTGGAGAAGAAGCGGACATTTATGTGGTAAATACCTGCTCCGTAACCAATATGGCGGACCGGAAGTCCAGACAGATGTTGCATCGGGCAAAGAAAAAGAATCCGGATGCGCTGGTGGTGGCGGCAGGATGTTATGCACAGGCAGCGGGAGAGAAGCTTTCTGCGCAGGAAGGAATCGATTTGGTTGTGGGAAACAATCAGAAGGCGCGGATTGTGGAACTGACGGCAGAGGCGCTGCTTAAGAAGGAAGCACAGATTTGTGCCGTTCTTGACATCGGTAGGGAGAAGGAATATGAGGAACTGCCGATTGAAACAGTGACGGAGCGGACCAGAGCTTATATTAAGATTCAAGACGGGTGTAATCAGTTTTGCAGTTATTGTATTATCCCGTATGTGAGAGGGCGTGTGCGTTCCCGAGGTGAAGAAGAGATCCTGACGGAAATCACCCGGTTAGCCAAGGCCGGATATAAGGAAGTAGTACTTACCGGAATCCATTTGTCTTCCTATGGACTGGAAAAAGAGAGAAATGAGGTAAGAGTATCCGAATTTGATCTGACTTTGGCTGAGAACACAGAAAAAGAGCACACAGAACTGCCGTTGTTGCCGTTGCTTCGTCGGGTGCAGGATATTGAAGGAATCCAGCGTATCCGTCTCGGTTCATTGGAGCCGAGAATTATGACAGAAGCCTTCGTAAAGGAGCTGGCTTCTTTATCAAAGATTTGTCCGCATTTTCATTTGTCTCTGCAGAGCGGGAGTGATGCCACGTTAAAGCGCATGAACCGAAAGTACACTACGGCGGAGTATAGAAAAGCAGTGGAGTATTTACGTATGTATTTTGATAAGCCGGCAGTCACTACGGATATTATTGTGGGATTTCCGGGCGAAACGGCAGAAGAGTTTGCGGAAACAATGCGGTTTGTATGGGAGATTGCCTTTTCTCAGATTCACATTTTTAAGTATTCCAGACGTGCGGGAACCGTGGCAGACCGCATGGAGCACCAGATACCGGAGCAAGTAAAGGCGGAGCGCTCCGATGCGCTGGAGGCAGTGGAACGAGAACTGAGAGAGGCCTATATCCGGCAGTTTACCGGCGCAGAAGAAGAGGTACTGTTAGAGGAACCGGCAGAGATAGACGGTGTGCGCTATATGACCGGACACACGATGCGGTATGTAAAGGTTTTTGTGGAAGAGAACGGTGAAGCATTGCATGCAAATGAGACCGTGCGTGTAAAGATTTCCGGAAACAAAGCGGGGGATGGTGTTACGGCAGGGATGCTTTCTCGTGTATCGGAAGAATAGGGGGCGGAATCTTTAAAAATCTTTGAAAAGGATTGAAATTTTCCGGGAAATATATTATGATGGATAATAATGGGTCAGAATGCGATGAGACTATGACGGAGGAGGGTGTAGACCTATGCAGGAAACAAATCATACGCAGTTTTTCAAGGTAGAAAAGAATTTGGTGCCGGATGTGCATGAGATTTTGGCGACAGTGCATCGTGCGTTGACTGAACAGGGCTATAACCCGGTGAATCAGATTGTAGGTTATATTATGTCCGGAGACCCGACGTACATTACCAGCCATGAGAACGCAAGAAGCTTAATCATGAAGGTAGAGCGGGATGAAATTATCGAAGAACTTTTGCGTAATTATATCAGACATGAACTGTAGGATTCGCAGATAAGAGAGGTAGAACCATGCGGATTATGGGCTTGGACTTTGGTGCGGCAACGGTAGGAGTGGCAATCAGTGATGCACTTTTACTGACGGCACAGGGAATAGAGACCATCCGGAGAGAACAGGAGTTACAACTTCGGAAGACTTACCGGAGAATCGAAGAATTGGTACAGGAGTACGAGGTAGAGCGGATTGTTGTGGGCTATCCGAAGCACTTAAACAATACCGTAGGCGAACGTGCGAAGAAGGCAGAGGAGTTTGCGGAAGCGCTTAAGAGACGGACCGGGCTCCCGGTGGAGTTACAGGACGAGCGTCTGACCACGGTGGAGGCCCATCGTGTACTGGATGCCGGAAATGCAGGACTGGAAAAGAAACGTGAAGTGGTAGATAAATTGGCGGCTGTATTGATTTTACAGAGTTATTTGGACCGGATGAATTATAAAGTCGGAGAGGATGCTTAAATGGAAAGAAATCAGGATATCATTACCTTTACTACAGAAGACGGAGATGAAGTGAAGTTTCACGTAATCGAGGAGACTCGTATTAACGGAAGAGACTATCTTTTAGTGTTGGATGATATTGAAGACGAAGAGCAGGAAGCGCTGATTTTAAAGGATGTTTCCGCAGAGGGAGAGTCTGAGGCGGTTTATGAAATCG
This sequence comes from Lachnospiraceae bacterium, assembly GCA_045638305.1. Lineage (GTDB taxonomy): Bacteria > Bacillota > Clostridia > Lachnospirales > Lachnospiraceae > SIG307. Next base: position 6,835 of record JAZUBD010000267.1, on the reverse strand, counting down.
TTGAAGATGAGAAGGAATTAAAGGCTGTTGCGGGACTGTTCAGCGAGCTGTTGGAAGATACGGAGTTTGTGTTCTAAATTTTGGATTCGGATTTGAATTATTTTTTTGAAACAGGGAATTATTTAGTAAGAATAGATGCATTGTAAAACAGATTTGAACAGATATTGCGTCGGAATCGGACGTATGACTTCCAAATCCGGGCGTTTTTCGTGATGACGAAACGACGGTGCTGGAATTGTCATGCGTTTGAAAATGAAAATCGGAACGTGCGTGATAGGACTTTTGGTGAAGCTTTTTCGGAAAGCTTTGTTTTGCGATGCACCGAAACGGAGGTGCAATTTTGAGAAGAAGAGGTATCAGGGCAGCGGTGGCTGCACAGGAAGAGGAACAGTTTGTAGTAGAAGAACAGGTGACGAAGCCGAAGCTTCGTATCATTCCGTTGGGTGGTTTGGAGCAAATCGGTATGAATATTACCGCCTATGAGTATGAGGACAGTATTATCATTGTGGATTGCGGTCTGGCCTTCCCGGAAGACGATATGCTTGGAATTGATTTGGTTATTCCGGACATTACTTATCTGAAAGAGAATATTGATAAGGTAAAGGGCTTTTTGATTACTCACGGACATGAGGATCATATCGGTGCGTTGCCGTATGTGTTAAAGGAAATCAATGTGCCGGTGTACGCTACAAAGCTGACGGTAGGTGTTATTGATAATAAGTTAAAAGAGCATAATTTGTTAAAGACCACGAAGCGTAAGGTGATTAAGTACGGACAGTCTGTAAATTTAGGCGCATTCCGTATCGAATTCATCCGCGTAAATCACAGTATTGCGGATGCGGCGGCATTGGCGATTTTTACTCCGGTGGGTACGATTGTTCATACCGGCGACTTTAAGGTGGATTATACCCCGATGTTTTCCGATACCATTGATTTGCAGCGGTTTGCGGAACTGGGCAAGAAGGGCGTTTTGGCGTTGCTGGCGGATTCTACCAACGTAGAGCGTCCGGGTTTTACCATGTCGGAGCGTATGGTGGCAAAGACTTTTGATACGATTTTTGCGGAGAATATGAATCATCGTCTCATTGTAGCAACCTTTGCCTCCAATGTAGACCGTGTACAGCAGATTATTTATACGGCGGAAAAGTATGATCGTAAAGTGGTTATCGAAGGCCGCAGTATGGTGAATATTATTTCTACAGCGGCAGAACTGGGGTATATCAATATTCCGGACAATATTATGATTGATATCGAGCAGATTAAGAATTATCCGGATGAGAAGCTGGTACTCATTACCACCGGTAGCCAAGGAGAAGCAATGGCAGCATTGTCCCGTATGGCAAACTCCACCCACAAGAAGGTGTCCATTGTGCCGGGAGATGCGGTGATTTTAAGTTCTCATCCGATTCCGGGAAATGAAAAGCAGGTATCCAAGATTATCAACGAGCTGACCAGAAAGGGTGCCAAGGTCATTACCCAGGACACCCATGTTTCCGGTCATGCCTGTCAGGAAGAGATAAAGTTAATTTATGCTTTAACAAAACCGAAGTATGCGATTCCGCTCCACGGTGAGTATCATCATCGCGTGACCCACGGTCAGCTTGCCCAGAGCATGGGAGTGGATAAGGAGAGAGTATTTATTCTTTCCTCCGGAGATGTGCTGGAGCTTGACGAAGAGAACGGAAGCGTTGTGGATAAGGTAGAGGCACAGGGTATTTTTGTAGACGGTCTCGGTGTGGGCGATGTCGGTAATATCGTATTGCGTGACCGCCAGTATTTGTCTGAGAACGGTTTGATTATTATCGTGCTTACCTTGCAGAAGTATACCAATGAGATTTTGGCGGGGCCGGATATTGTAACAAGAGGCTTCGTCTATGTGAGGGAGTCGGAAAACCTGCTGGAGGAGGCAAGGGAAGTGGTGCTTGACGCCCTGGACCGTTGCATGGAAAAGAATGTGTCCGACTGGGGAAAAATTAAAAACACTATGAAGGATTCCCTGGGAGATTACCTTTGGAAGAAGATGAAGCGTAACCCGATGATTCTCCCGATTATTATGGAGGTGGATGCGTAATTATGGCGAAACAATCACAGCAAACGAAAGCGGCACTTGATTTAATGGGCTATTTTCTCGGCGCATTGTTAAATCTGGTATTTTATGCCGTTGTGGCATTCGGTATTTACTTTGTTGCAACAAATGTATACGAATTTTCTTATCAGGTGTTCGGAGATCGTGTGTGTGAAGCGGAGCCGGGGCGTGATGTTCCGATTCATATCGAGGAAGGCGAATCCACGATGGATATTGCCGAGAAACTTTATATGAACAAGATTGTTGTGAACAAGACGACCTTCTATCTGAAGGTGCAGTTGTATGAGTATAAGATTATGCAGGGAACCTTTTTGTTAAATACCTCCATGACCTATGATGAGATTTTGGATGTAATTACAGATTTATCAAAAGCACTACCGGAGGAAACGTGATGATTATCAGTGAACGATTGTCAGAGTATATTAAGGCATTGGAGTGTGACTTGCCTGAGTATCTGGACGAGCTGGAACAAAGAGCACTGGCGGACGAGGTACCGATTATCAGAAAGGAAGCGCAGTCTTTACTGCGTTTCCTTTTGTGCTTATTAAAGCCGGAAAAGATTCTGGAGGTTGGTTGTGCGGTTGGGTTTTCTTCGGCTTTTATGAGCGAATACATGCCGGAAAATTGCACCATTACCACTATTGAGAAGGTGGAGATGCGGATTAAGGAAGCAAAAAAGAATCTGGCGGCAATTCCGAGAGCAGAGCAGGTAACTCTTTTGTGCGGGGATGCCAATGAGGTGCTTAAGGAACTTGCGGATAAAGGTGAGTCTTATCCGTTTATTTTTATGGATGCAGCAAAGGGCCAGTACATGAATTTTCTTCCACACCTGATGCGGCTTTTGCCGGAAGGCGGAATTCTCATTACGGATAACGTATTGCAGGAAGGGACCATTGTGGAGTCCAAGTATACGATTCCGCGCCGGGAGCGTACCATTCATATGCGGATGAGAGAGTATGTATACACCTTAAAGCATATGGAGGAGCTGGAAACGGTGGTGCTTCCGGTAGGTGACGGTGTGACCTTAAGTGTGAAGAAAGACATAAAGAAGTAGTAGGGGTATCGAAGCCGGTACAGTCAACGGATAGGAAAGAACAGAAAGCAGGAGAGCATATGAGTAAGAGAAGAAAACCGGAGCTTTTGGTTCCGGCAGGAAGTCTTGAAGTGTTAAAAATAGCGGTAAAATACGGAGCCGATGCGGTGTATATCGGTGGAGAAATGTACGGATTACGTGCAAAGGCCCATAACTTTTCCAAGGAAGACATGACGGAAGGAATTGCATTTGCTCATGCCCATGGAGTGAAGGTGTATGTTACCGCCAATATTACGGCACACAATCGTGACCTTGCCGGGGTGGAGGAGTACTTTAAGGAGCTTAAGGAAGTAGCGCCGGATGCGCTGATTATTTCCGATCCGGGTGTGTTTGAAATCGCAAGAGAGATTTTGCCGGAGACGGAGCTCCATATCAGTACCCAGGCGAACAATGTAAATTACAGGACCTACCGGTTCTGGCATCGTCTCGGTGCAAAGCGTGTGGTATCCGCAAGAGAGCTTTCCATGGAGGAACTTTCCGAACTCCGTAGGAATATCCCGGAGGATCTGGAAATCGAGACCTTTATTCACGGTGCCATGTGTATTTCCTATTCCGGAAGATGCCTGCTCAGTAATTATTTTACGGGAAGGGATGCCAATTTGGGAGCCTGTACGCACCCGTGCCGTTGGAAGTATTACATTATGGAGGAGAGCCGTCCGGGAGAATATCTTCCGGTGTTTGAAAACGAGCGAGGAACCTACATTTTTAATTCCAAAGATTTGTGCATGATTGAGCACATTCCGGAGCTGGTAGCCGCAGGAATCGACAGCTTTAAAATCGAAGGGCGCATGAAAACCGCGCTGTATGTGGCAACGGTGGCACGGACCTACCGTCAGGCCATTGATGATTATTTTGATAGTGAAGAAAAGTACCGGGAGCGCTTGCCGTACTATCGTGAGGAAATATCCAAATGTACCTATCGCAGCTATACGACGGGCTTTTTCTTCGGGGCACCGGGAAGCGATGCTCAGGTGTACGAAAATAACGATTACAACAAGGAATATACCTATCTGGGATTCCCGGTAGAGGTGACAGAAGACGGTCGTCTTTATATGGAGCAGAGGAACAAGTTCTGCGTGGGAGATACCATAGAAGTGATGCATTTTGACGGAACCAGCGATTATGCGAAGGTGTTAGCAATTACGGATACGGAAGGAACCGCTATGGAGAGTTGTCCGCATCCGCAGCAGATGTTGTATGTGACCTTGGATGTACCGGCAGAACCGCTGACGATTTTAAGAATTAACAAGGAGCGGTAGCCGGTAGGGGGTGTTTTGCTCCGTATGAAATTGAAAAGTTTCGGGGCGACAGGCACGGGTCATGTTTTCCGGTCATAGGCTGTTAGAAAGAACGGTCGGAGGCATGGCGGAGTGTTATCTTATCCGAAACCGCTTGATGCAAAAGAAGAAGAGAGGTTGTTTTCGGAGTTTCGTGACGGGAGCAAACAGGCAAGGAATTTGCTGATAGAGCATAATCTTCGTCTGGTGGCACATATTGTAAAAAAGTATTCCCAGCCGGAACGGGATAACGAGGATTTGCTTTCTATCGGGACGGTGGGACTGATTAAGGCGGTAGACAGTTTTGATGAGTCCAAAGGTATCCGCTTGGGAACCTATGCAGCGCGTTGTATCGAGAATGAACTTTTGATGTTTTTCCGGGCGGGGAAGAAGACTGCAAAGGAAGTATATTTGTACGATCCTATCGGGACGGACAAAGAGGGAAATGCCATCAGTCTGTTAGAGATTATCGAAGCGGAGGAAGAGGATTATACAGACCGCTATGAACGGAAGGAGAAGCTTTCCGTGCTTCCCGGTTTGCTTGCAGCTAATTTAGATGAGCGGGAGCGGGAGATTATCGCGCTTCGGTACGGATTGGGCGGAGGAAGGGAACTGACCCAGCGGGAAATTGCAGACCGGCTTTCCATTAGCAGAAGTTATGTATCCCGGATTGAGAAAAAAGCTCTTCGAAAATTACGGGAAGAGTACGAGAAGAAAGAGGGACGTTATCATGGAACAACCATTATTTCAAAAGTTGAAAGAATATAATAAGACCATGCTCCCGATGCATATGCCGGGACATAAGCGAAACCTCGCTCTTTCCGGAACGGATGGGTATCTGGCGGCTCTTTGCGCAGATTGCGACATTACGGAAATTGCGGGGTTTGATAATTTGGCGGAGCCGGAGGAGATGTTGCTTTCCTTAAAGGAACGGGCAGCAAGGCTATGGAAGAGTGAGGAGGCATATCCGCTGGTAAACGGCAGTACCGGAGGGATTCTGGCGGCCATTTTTGCCACGGTATCCAATGGCGGAACCGTAATTATGGCAAGAAACTGTCATAAATCCGTCTATAACGGAATTCGAATCGTAAATGCAAAGGCAGTATATCTGCAGCCGGAGCAGGATAAAGAGACAGAATCCTGCGGGGAGGTAACACCGGAGACGGTGGAGTGTGCGCTGCAGAACAATAAAGACGCGAAACTGGTAATTATTACAAGTCCTACTTATGAGGGTGTTGTCAGTGACGTGGAAGGAATATGTAAGGCGGCACATGGTTATGGGGTGCCGGTATTGGTGGATTCCGCCCATGGTGCTCATTTCGGGTTTGGTGGATTTCCGAGGGGCGCGGTGGAGTGCGGAGCGGATTTGGTGGTACACAGTTTACATAAGACGCTGCCGTGTCTGACCCAGACGGCAATGCTTCATAGATCAGGGGATTTGGTGGCAAAGGAAGCGGTGCAGAGGGCGGTTAATTTGTTCCAGACCAGTAGCCCTTCCTATCTGCTTTTGGCATCCATCGAAGGCTGTATCGGACTTTGGGAGGAACGGGGCGAGACATTATGTGCAGAGTGGAAGGAAGCACTGGATGAATTTTATAAGGGGAGCCGTTTGCTGCAGCATATCAGAGTTGTCGGAGCGGAGCAGACGAACAAAACAGAAAATAGTATCCGGACTATGGGAACGGAAGTGTATGACAGAGACCCGGGGAAGCTCGTTTTTCTGACCGGGAGGAGTAATCTGACGGGGCCGCAGTTGATGGAAAAATTGCGGACGGAGTACCGGATTGAGCTTGAGATGGCGGCAGAGCAGTACGGTCTTGCCATGACCGGGGCGGGGGATACAAAAAGCAGTCTTGCACGTTTGTTACAGGCGTTGCTTGACATAGATGCGCAGTGTGAACAGGGAGCGTCGGGGGGAATACGGTATCCGGAATTTCCTCCGGCACGTATGCGCGTAGCGGAAGCTGAGCAGGCTTTTGCAAGGGAGTATCAGTGGGAAGAAGCTGTCGGAAGGATTGCCGGAGAATATGTATGGGCCTATCCGCCGGGGATTCCGCTTTTGGTTCCGGGAGAAGAGATTAATTCGGAACTGATTCGTTTTTTGCAGCAAAAGGAAGCGAACGGGGTGCGGATTCACAGGACAAGCGGCGGGAACGGAAATGTGATTTGTTGTCTGCAGGAGTAGATGGGGCGTATGAATAAGGAGGATGAGAAAAATGAAGAAAAGTTTAAAATTTGTATTGTTATTGGGAGCATTTTGTCTGACGGCATGTGCAAAAGTGCCGGCAGTACCGGAAAATAACCCGGCTACAACGCCGACACAGGCGTCGGAAGTACCGCAGGTGACAGAGACCACGTGTGCAACTGAGGCACCGAGCG
>JAZUBD010000266.1:0-4763 GCA_045638305.1 Lachnospiraceae bacterium | reverse complement strand
TTGCTTGTCTTCCTAAGACCGCTTGGCCTCCGACTTCACAAACCTTAAAAAGCTTCTTAGTCTGCGCCTCAACACCCTTGGACGCATCGATAACCATGACCGCGGAATCCGCCGCCATAAGAGTACGATACGTATCCTCGGAGAAGTCCTGATGGCCCGGGGTATCCAGAATATTGATGCAGTATCCGTCATAATTAAACTGCATTACGGAAGAGGTAACGGAAATACCTCTCTGTTTCTCGATTTCCATCCAATCGGAAACCGCATGCTTCGCAGTCTTCTTCGCCTTAACGGAACCGGCCAAATTAATCGCACCTCCGTATAACAAAAGCTTCTCCGTCAGCGTCGTCTTACCGGCATCCGGGTGGGAAATAATCGCAAAGGTGCGTCGTTTATTTATTTCATTGCTGTGGTTCATACTTGCCTCCTGCATATTGATGTCTCTGTCTTTCTTTTCCGTTCGGTTCTCTTTGTACATGCCCGATTCTTTGTTTTCTTATTTCAGGGCATACAACGACATCTTATTTTACATGATTTTCCATAGATATGCAAGGGGAAGAATCCCGGGAACGCGGATTCTTTCTTCTCCTTGTTATTTTTCCTCCCTTGTGCTAGTATAAAAAGGAAAGGGAGGTGCCTATGAAACGTCTTTTACTTTTTCAACCCAATGTAGAAACCCTGCACTTTTTCTCCGACCGATTAGCAGAGGAATATGTAAAAATGGGCTATGAAGTGCGTCTTGTCCGCATTCATGAGCCTTTTTTCGGCACAGAAAAGCTCATCGATTTCATCAAAAGTCACGAGACGATCATGATTACCTTTAACTATCATGGTATCCAGCGGGAGGCCATTTTCCATACCCCTGAGGGCGAACTTCTCTGGGACAAGTATGACGTGGCCTGCATCAATATTATCGTAGACCATCCGTTTTACTATTACGAAGAGCTAAAACACCTTCCAAAGCGGTATCTGCAGATTTGTATCGACGGCGACCATACCGATTATATGCGGCAGTTTTATCCGGAAATTGCTCTGGGCGAAACCATGCCGTTGGCCGGTTGTGATTATCGCGCTTCCTTTGGCGGAGGTACACCGCTTTCCTTAAGAGATGACGTAATCGATCCCTCCATGTGGATTCCGAACCTGACCGGAACCACCTTTCCGTTCCTTCCTATTGCGGAGCGTTCTACTCCTGTCGTCTTTACAGGCTGCTATACACCACCGGACTTTTTTCTCCCTTATATGAGCCGTAACGGAGCGGAGTATGACGCCTTTTACCATGGGATTTTAGATGATTTGCTGGCATCTCCGGACCAATGTATTCACACGGTTTATTTGCGCCATTTGAACCGGGAACTGCCGGAGCTTACAACAGAAGACCTTCGAAATGTCATGAACAAAATGATTTTTCTTGATTTGTGGATTCGTTTTACCTTCCGCGGAAAAGTCATACAAACACTGGTAGATGCAGACCTCCCGGTCCACTGCATCGGCGCCGGTTGGGAAAGCCTTTCCGTCAAAAACAAAAACAGACTCACCCACACGGAATACTCCGATACCGAAGTCTGCCTAAAAGCAATTTCGGAGGCAAAACTCTCCTTAAATGTTATGCCTTGGTTTAAACGCGGTTCTCATGACCGCATCTACAGCTCCATGTTAAACGGCACCGTATGCGTCACGGACAAAAGTCAATACTTAACGGAACACTTTACAGACGGTGACATGCTCCGTTACTATGACTTAAAGAACCTTTCCTCAATGCCGGATATCGTAACCGGCCTTTTGGAGCATCCGGATAAGATGCAACAGATAGCCGACCGGGCCCGGATCTATGCAAAAGAGCACCTGACCTGGAAACAGTATGCACAACAGCTGGCGACCTACTTTCCAGTCGTTTAATTACATCACTTAGTTGCATAGGGCTGTCGCCCAGAAGTTGAATGCGCTGTTTTTACGCTTTCTATTTCAACAAACTGTTATGGCAATATTTTAAATTGTTTTTGCTTTTCCCGAAGGGTCGCGTCCTTAGCGCAGTCGAAATCACCTCTTAGCGGTTCTAAGTCTCGAGGTCGCTCCCGAGAGACGTCTAGAACCGGTTGGAGGAAGTTTGACGGAGCGTTGCGACTTGCAAAAACGAATTAAAATATTGCCATAATAGTTAGTGCACTCCGTAGCGTAAAAACAGGGCTATCACATTTTATCATGCGACAGCCCTGCTAATACTCTTACTTCTCGATTTTTGCGGATATCTCAGTGATTACCCTGCGAATTTCTTCTTCCTCCAACGGCTTGGTTAAGAACTCTTCCGCTCCGGCCTTTACCGCCTGCATCAGATTGTTCTTCTGACCTGCCGCAGTAATCATAACTACCTTTGCATTCGCATCTTCATGTTTAATCAAAAGCAAAGACTCCAAACCGTTCATCACCGGCATGGTAATGTCCATGGTAACAATGTCCGGACGCAGTTCCTTGTACTTTAAGAAGCCTTCTTCGCCGTTTACTGCCTCACCGATGACTTCAAGGCCCATTCTGGTTAACACATCGGACAGCATCTTTCTCGAAGTTTTGGAATCATCTACCACTAATACAGTAATCGCCATGTCACTACCTCCAACCATTCTTATTTGTTACAACAAAATTCACCGTCACATCGCCGATACCGAACGGCATTACCAAAATATCCGTTCCGGATACAGAAGCATCGTCCCCCATTTCCGGCGGCATCAACTCCAAGGTAATCCCCTTGTTGCTCTGTGCGGTTGCGAATACACCGCTGATGCAGTTCAGCAATTCTCCCACCGCATCCTGTACATCCTCATCCACAACGGTAAACTCTTCTTTTGCAAAGCCGGCACCGAGACGACATAAACCGTTCTCTCCGTCGGCAAAGCCTACCTTCCAGTTTTCCGTTCCTTCCAATACCTGAGATACCGGCTTAACCAAATCTGCCTTATCGGCCAAAGTTCCGTACATCGGATATGCATGACGATCGATACAACGAATAATCATCTTCAATGCAACCGAAACGATATCCGCATATGCCTCTGCTCCCTTCGGAAGGAATAACGGAACAATCTTATCAACCTCGCCGCTCTTAATTGCCTCAAGCTCCGTATTGGTGAAACCATTCTCCACCTGATAGCTTCTGAGCACCAGCTGAATCTTATCCATGGTGATGATATCTTCATCTACTAACGTCTGTGCAAATGTTAAAAACTCATTTCCCTGCATCTTTAAGAGACTACCTACCTGCGCTTCCGTCAGATATCCCTTCTCCACTGCAATATCACCGAACCGCTTGTCCATCGTCTGCTGCAAACGATTAATTGTATCCGCCTGATCAATCGTCAACATTCCCTCGGATACTGCAATCAAGCCAAGTTTTACACGAATCTTTTCCTGCACGGAAAGCACATGCACCAATTGTTCCTTGGTCATAAATCCTTCATCTACCAAGTAATTACCTAACAAATAACTTATCATCGAATGCCCCCTTTAACAATTTTCACGTTCCTTTACTGCTTTCTATCATTATACACTATTTTTTGACAAATTTCCACTATTATTTCAAATTAATTTATAATTTTATATTTTCCATCATTTATCTTGCACTTTCCTCAAAAAAAAGGTATACTTCTTTTAAAAGCACTTTAAAAAGCATTGGTATGATACCGGAAAGGATATTTTATGGCGACGATAAAACCGTTTTATTGCATCCGTCCGACCGCAGAACTGGCCCACCGGGTTGCCGCATTACCTTATGATGTGTACAACCGTAGTGAGGCAAAGGCTGTTGTTGCGAAGGACACACTCTCTTTCTTAAACATTGACCGTGCGGAAACCCAGTTTCCGGACGATGTGGATACGTATGCAGACTGCGTTTACGCAAAGGCTGCCGAGCTTTTAAACGCCCGCATAGAGGACGGTACTTTTGTTACGGATACAACAACCAACTACTATATTTATGAGCTTACCATGGACGGTCGTACCCAAACCGGTATTGTGGCATGTGCTTCCATTGACGATTACATGAACAATGTGATTAAAAAGCACGAAAATACCCGTGCCGATAAAGAAGAAGACCGTATCCGCCACGTAGACACCTGTAATGCACAGACCGGACCGATTTTTCTGGCATATCGCAGAAACGAAACCATTTATACTGTTGTTGCAAAAACAAAGGAAAACGCTCCGCTTTATGATTTTACCTCTGAAGACGGTATCTCTCACAGAGTGTTTGTAATATCCGATCCTGCGGATGTTGCTGCCGTGTCCGATGCATTCGGTTCCATAGACAGCATTTACATTGCAGACGGTCATCACCGTGCGGCATCCGCTGTTAAGGTAGGATTAAAGCGTCGTTTGGAGAACCCGGGCTTTGACGGTACAGAAGAGTTTAACTTCTTCCTCTCCGTTCTTTTCCCGGAAGACGAACTGAAAATCTTACCGTATAACCGCGTGGTAAAGGACTTAAACGGATTGACCAAGGATTCTTTCCTTGCGCGTATCGCACAGGAGTTTACCGTAGAAGAATTAGGAAAGGATGCCTTCCAGCCGGAACAGAAGGGCACCTTCGGTATGTATCTTGACGGCACCTGGTACCGTCTGACTGCCAACAACACCTTACAGCAGATTACCGATCCGGTAGAGTCTCTGGACGTTTCCTTATTACAGGACTATTTACTGGCACCGGTTCTTGGTATCGGCGACCCGCGTACCGATAAGCGTATCGACTTCATCGGTGGTATCCGTGGTCTCGGCGA
>JAZUBD010000265.1:0-9268 GCA_045638305.1 Lachnospiraceae bacterium | reverse complement strand
AATGATGACAGTGGGATTTGCCGGTTGTAAGAAATCGGTATGTGAATGGTGCGGTGAGGAAGCTCACTGTAAACCGATGTATCTTAATATGTTAGGTGAGTATAATATGTGTAAAGATTGTCGGAAGTTGGTGGAACCGATATCAGAGAACTATAAAGAAATGGAAGAGATGTACGGAAACTAAGAAAAGGGCTTTCGCAGGGAACTGCGGAGGCCCTTTCTTTAGATTTTCTTAAGATTGTCGAAACGGCGGCTTGCAGTATTGCTATCTTTTTTTAAATTTTATAAAATAATACTTGACAAATTACAATGCCGTGTATATACTGTATATATCGACATGCACAGTATATGCACGGTGTGGATACGGTGGGAGTAGGGAGTATGAATAAAAGGAGGATCTTTTATGGAACGAAAGAAAATGAAACCTTGGCACGGTATTGTGAGCTTTGTAGTGATGATGGTACTGTTTGTACTGGTGGCACCGCCGATACAGGCAAAGCTTGGGTTGTTTGGAGTGGCGATTACGGAGCTGATTCTTTTGGTGATGGCGATTGCGGCAGCACTTATTTTTAAGCAGAATTTGAAGGAAGTATTTCCGATTAAGCTACCGAAGCTTCGCGAGGTACTGGGTGTGCTCATATTCTGGGTGGGTGCAATTGTTGCAGTGTATATGGGAACTGCAGTTCAAACACTGTTTTTCGCGGAGGAAATGGCGGAAGTAACCGGTGGTTTGAACGATGTTATGTCCAGTGAGGGCATGCTGTTCGGTATTTTGATTGTATCTTTTATGCCGGCAATTTGTGAGGAAGCGGTGCATCGCGGATTTATCTTACATACCTTTAAAGACGTTAAGAAGCCGTGGGTGATTGTACTTACGATGGGTATTATTTTCGGAGTATTTCATTTGGATTTTCTTCGCTTTTTACCGACCGCGGTCCTTGGGGCATGCCTTACCTGGGTTATGCTGAAAACCGATAATATGCTGATGCCGGCGTTATTTCACGGTACCAACAATTTGCTTCCGGTGCTGGCAAGCCTCGGGCTTCAGAAGGCCGCGACAAGTGCTGCGGCACTTACACCGGAAGGAGAGGCTGCAATGCTGGTGGAGAAGTTGCTGGAAGGCGGTTGGCCGATGTATGTGACCAGCATCGGAACCTATTTGTTGTTCGGACTGGTTGCATTCCCGTTGATGCTGGCAGGTACCGCATTAATGAAGAAAAAGGGTGAGAAGATTAAGGGCAAGCACGTTGCTACCGTATTTATTATTTCCGGTGCATGCTTCATGATCGGTATCATTATGCTGGTTGCCGGATCCGTGTATATGGTGTCCCAGGGAATCATTAGCATATAGGCTTATGTGTGATAAACAGATTGTTACAGAAAAGGAAATTATGGTCAGCGAAAGGAGTATAGTATGATTGAGATTAAGAATTTGACCAAAATCTATAAGCTCAATAAAAAGAAAATGATGGAGCTGAAGACGAAAGAAACCACAAAGAAGGCGGCAGACAACATTACCCTGACCGCAAAGCCGGGTGAGATTTACGGATTACTCGGACCGAACGGTGCCGGAAAGACCACGACACTTCGTTGTGTGGCAACCCTGTTAACACCGACGGAGGGGTCTGTCAGTGTGTGCGGTTACGATACCGTAAAGCAGTCGGAAAAGGTACGCGAAAACCTTTGCTTCCTGACTAATGAAATCAAGCTGGACCCGCACTTTTCTCCGAAGTATCTGTTCCAGTTTTTCGGTAAATTGCACGGTCTGGACGATGCTACCATTGAGGCACGCCGTAAGGAGCTGTTTGAGTACTTTGAGATTACCGCATTTGAGAATAAGAGAATCGAGGAGCTTTCTACCGGTATGAAGCAGAAGGCATCCATTGCGGTGAGTCTGGTACATAATCCGCAGGTGGTTATCTTCGATGAGCCGACCAACGGCTTGGATATCGTAACGGCCCGCAATGTAACGGATTTATTGTTAAAGCTGCGTGATGAGGGTAAGCTGGTGATTATTTCTACCCATATTATGTCCGAGGCAGAGAAGCTGTGTGACCGTATCGGTGTCATCATCGACGGTAAGAAGGTGACAGAGGGGACACTTTCGGAGATTCTTGCCGAAACGAACGGGGCTGATTTGGAGGATGCGTTTTTCCGCCTGTACAAAGAGCATCATAAGGAGGAGAAGTAAATGAAGAATATATTTAAGAAAGAGTTAATGCGCGTATTCAGCGATAAGAAGATGATTTTCTCCCTGTTTATTTTGCCGGCAATCGTAATGATCGGTGTGTACAGCTTGATGGGGACGATGATGAATAAAATGGAAAGTGACATTGAGGAGCATGTTTCCGTTACCTATGTACAGAATGTGCCGGAGGATTTTAAAGCACTGGCGGCACAGACCGGATATGATGTGGCTGCAGAGATAAAGTATGTGGCTGCCGACGCATCTGCGGAGGAAGTTGAACAGATTAAGGATGATATTTTAAACGGTGATGCTGATTTGTTTGTTGTGTTTGATAAGGAGTTTTTGGCAAAGGCAGAGGCGTATCAGAATGCGGGAGATCCGATTCCGGGCGTAAAGCTGGCATACAACTCTACCATGAATTATTCCAGCGCAGCAAAAAGTATGTTTGAGGCCATGGTATTGGATGTGTATGAAACCAACCTTCTTCAGAACCGTTTTGGTAATATGGATTTGTTGACGGTATTTATGTCTGAGGATGAGCTTATCATTAACGAGGATAAGGCAAATGGTTTAATGCTTGCAAGTATGTTGCCGTACTTCATTATTATGATGTTGTTTGCAGGAGCAATGGGACTTTGTGTGGATGCCATTGCCGGGGAGAAGGAACGTGGTACCATGGCAACCATGCTTCTGAGCCCGGTAAAGAGAAGCTCCATTGTGTTCGGTAAGTTATTCGGTCTTTCTGTATTATCTGCTCTGTCTTCCGTGGTATATGCAGTTTCAATGATTATTGCAATGCCGATGGCTATGGGCGGTTTGGGTATGGGAGAAATTTCTTTCTCTGTATTGCAGATTGTAGAGTTGTTGGGCATTATGGTGAGTCTTGTATTGTTTAATGTATGTATTCTTTGTTTACTTTCCGTGTTTGCAAAGAATTCTAAGGAAGCAAGTGCTTATGTAACGCCGGTATATATGGTAGTGATTGTGCTTGGTATGTTGACGATGTTTAATGTGGGAGGAACGGCACCTGCAACCTCTTCCTATGCGATTCCGATTTACGGAAGCTCTCTTGCCATCCAGGCAGTAGCATCCAATGAGCTGACCCTTGCGCAGTTCGGTTTGAGTGTGGCAGGAAATATTCTTTGTGTGCTGGTGATGGTTGTGGTGATTACCAAGTTGTTTAACAATGAAAAGGTGATGATGAACGCATAAGCGTGAAAGGGCTCGCAGTTTCCTGCGGGCCCTTTTTGCGTGCAGGCAAAGTATATTCATAGATACATGTCCGACTTTTTCGACTTTAAAAGAACAAAAGGGCACCGCAGGTTGTCTGTGGTGCCCTTGAACGTTTAATAAATGTTTGATTTATTTTTCTAGAATGCGTCTATCTGCTAAAATCGTCTTTCCGCGTATACGGATAGGGTAATTTGTTCGTTTTCCTCCGTAACATCCTGTAATACCTGTAACAGCGTGTCGCCGTAGTCACCCAAATTCTCTTTTAACCGCTCTGCATAAGTAACAGTGATGTGGAGCGGGTCACTGCGTTCGGTGAGGCAGTCGTGCAGGGCATCCAGGTTCTTTCCGTAGTAGGCCGGAAAGGCCAGCTTTTTTGCAAGATAAGTATGCAGGACCTCCCGGGAGGTCATTTTGTTTCCGCTAAGTGTAACACGTCGTCTCATGGGACTCTCCTTTAATACAGCTGTGTAAAACTTTCGTAGTGATCGTCGGTGTAGTAAATGAGACCGTCGTTGGAGTAGAGAATACGTTCGGACCCGCGGTATCCACCGTAGTAGTTGACATCACATTCGTACCACTGACGGCCCTTGGCTTTCGGAAGCAGGCCTTCATAGTTACCGAATTTATCGCCGCCGATGGACATCTCATCCGTTACATCCCAAAGGTTTCCTTTGTTGCTGACCCAGCCGAGCTTTGACGCTTCGTTCTTTGTGATGAAGTTGGACGGAAGCTTATGGAAGGTATAGATGTAGGCTGCGACTAAATCCGGCGTACTGTAAACGCCGTCCTCTTCTACCAGTTCCAACGGAGACTTGGTCGGCTCCGGAGTCGGCGTAGCAGTCGGTTCCGGAGTGTTTGTCGGTGCTGCCGTAGCAGTCGGCTCCGGGGTACTTGTCGGTGCTACCGTAGCGGTTGGTTCCGGAGTGAGTGTCGGGTCCGGAGACGCGGTTGGAGTGACGGTACCGCCTTCGGAGTCCTTCAGAGACGGCGTGGCGGTTAATTTATCTCCGGATAATACCTCGGCCAGGGTATTGCCGATATCCTCTGTATCCAGTGTCTGCTCGGAGGAAATACCGTCCGGAAACAGGGAATTGAATACCTGCTTTAAGTCTTTGCCTTTAATAAGTGCGAGAACAATGATAACGGCAATCACTAACAGGGTGCCGTATAATTTCTTTTGTTTATTTGTAAGTTTCTTTTTGCTCATTGGAATTCCTCCGTTGTCTTTGGTCCTTTCAGTATAGCATGAAGCGGGACGGATGTCAAAGGATTGGCCGGAATCGGGAGGAAATTCCGGTAAAAAAGAAAGTGTAACAGTGGGTGTGTGCGGAAAGAAAAAAGAAGTTGCACATCCGGCCACATCATAGTAAAATAGAACGGTAGGATTTATTTCGGGAGTGTAAAACCGGTGTAAGAGAATCTTCCGGTTAGAATAAATGAAAGAGAGAATGATAGTATGCAGAGAGAACGGTTGGGAAGCCGTCTTGGTTTCTTGTTGTTAAGTGCCGGGTGTGCCATCGGCCTGGGAAATGTTTGGAAGTTTCCGTATATGGTAGGGCAAAATGGCGGAGGTGCCTTTGTTTTAATTTATGTTTTCTTTTTGATTGCCCTGGGAGTACCGATTATGACCATGGAGTTTGCTATCGGTCGTGCGGCCCAGAAGAGCCCGGTAAAGTTTTATCAGGAGCTGGAGCCGAAGGGAAGTAAGTGGCATTTGCACGGCTATGCGTCTTTGGCAGGAAATTACCTGCTTTTGATGTTTTACACTAGTGTGGCAGGATGGCTTTTGCAGTATTTTGTGAAGACAATCGGCGGTGGTTTTGAGGGGCTGGATGCCGCAGGCATTAAGGCAGAGTACGAAGGGATGTTGGCCGAACCGGGAATGATGATTCTTGCTGTGGCGATTACGGTTGTGATTGCGGCGGTGGTATGCTCTATCGGATTACAGAACGGTTTGGAGCGTATTACGAAGTGGATGATGTTGGCGCTGTTTGCGATTATGGTGGTGCTGGCAATTAACAGCATTACGTTGCCGGGTAGCGGAGAAGGTCTTAAATTCTATCTGGTGCCGAATCTTGAAAGAATGAAGAAAATCGGCATCGGTAATGTGATTGTAGGAGCCATGAATCAGTCCTTCTTTACCCTTAGCATCGGTATCGGAAGTATGGCGGTGTTCGGTAGCTATATCGGGAAAGAGCGTGCCCTTATGGGAGAAGCTACCAGAGTGGCGGTGTTGGATACCTTTGTAGCATTTGCTTCGGGTCTCATTATCTTCCCGGCATGTATGGCCTATGGGGTACAGGTGGACAGCGGAAGCAGTTTGATTTTTATCACGTTGCCGAATATTTTTAATAACCTGTCCGGCGGAAGAATCTGGGGCGGTTTGTTCTTTGTATTCTTATCTTTTGCGGCGCTGTCTACGGTACTGGCGGTATTTGAAAATCTGGTATCCTGTACGGTGGATTTGTTCGGCTGGAACAGAAAGAAGGCTTGTCTGGTCAACGGAGTGCTGCTCTTTGTATTATCTCTTCCGTGTATTTGGGGCTTTAATCTTTGGAAGGGCTTTACGCCTCTGGGTAAGGGGACCAATGTCATGGATTTAGAGGATTTCATCGTAAGCAATCTGCTTCTTCCGGTAGGTTCTTTGCTGTTTGTTCTGTTCTGTACCTGTCGTTACGGCTGGGGGTGGAAGAAGTTTACCGCAGAGGCTAACGAAGGCAAGGGTATGAAGGTGGCCAACTGGATGAGAGGATATCTGACCTATGTGTTGCCGGTGGTGGTCGTGGTGCTGTTTGTGATAGGGCTTTACAATGTGTTTGCAAAATAAAAATTTCCAATAATCTGTAGGCTTTATGGGAAAACTGTCGTTCGCGGGAGAGACAAAAACCGCAAAACGACAGTTTTTATTTGCTTTTTGGAAAACTTTATGTTATACTGACAAAGTTATTGCACAGAATGTTCGAGTGCGGAAAGACTCGAAATTATAGAATAGGAAAAGAATAGTATGAGATTTGATGAAAGTGATTTACAGGCACCGATTTTGCGTGCGGTGGCAGAGATGGGATTTGAAGAAATGTCCCCGATTCAGGCGGCAGCCATTCCGGTGGCATTAGAAGGAAAGGATATGATCGGTCAGGCCCAGACCGGTACCGGTAAGACAGCAGCCTTCGGTATTCCGTTACTTCAGAGAGTGGATTCGAAGGATAAGAGCCTGCAGGCATTGGTGCTTTGTCCGACGAGAGAGCTGGCTATCCAGGTGGCAGAGGAAGTTCGGAAGCTGGCGAAATTTATGCATGGCGTGAAGGTGCTTCCGATTTACGGCGGTCAGGACATTAACAAGCAGATTCGTTCCTTAAAAGGTGGCGTACAGGTGATTATCGGCACACCGGGCCGCGTGATGGACCATATGCGCCGTCATACACTGAAGATGGGTACGGTAAAGATGATTACCCTGGATGAAGCGGATGAGATGTTAAACATGGGCTTCCGCGAGGATATCGAGACAATTTTAAAGGAACTTCCGGAGGAGCGCCAGACACTTTTGTTTTCCGCAACCATGCCGCAGCCGATTATGGATTTGGCGGAGACGTATCAGAAGGATGCGGAAATCGTCCGAGTGGTAAAGAAGGAACTGACGGTGCCGAAGATTGAGCAGTATTATTATGAAGTGCGTCAGAAGAATAAGCCGGAGGTGTTGGCAAGACTCCTCGATATGTATGACCCGAAGCGGGCGTTGGTATTCTGTAATACAAAGAAGCTGGTGGATGAGCTGGTGGAGGATTTGCAGCTTCGCGGGTACTTTGCGGACGGTTTGCACGGGGATTTAAAGCAGCAACAGCGTGACCGCGTCATGGAGTCCTTCCGTAGCGGAAAAATCGATCTTTTGGTGGCAACGGATGTAGCTGCAAGAGGTATTGATGTAGACGATGTGGAGGCGGTATTTAATTATGATGTACCGCAGGATGATGAGTATTATGTGCATCGTATCGGCAGAACCGGTCGTGCAGGCCGTGTGGGTACGTCTCATACCTTGGTGGTAGGCAAGGAGATTTATAAGTTAAAGGATATTATGCGATACTGTAAGACGAAGATTCACCTTCGTCCGATTCCGTCAGCCAATGATATCAACGCCATCCGTTCCGAGAAGCTGATGAAGCAGGTGGATGAGCTCATTGCGGGCGGCGAACTTCGTGCTATGACAGAGATTATCGAAAAGCATATTGAAGAGACGGACTGTACCTCCTTGGAAATGGCAGCGGCACTGTTAAAGCTTGCTATGGGCGAAATGGCAACCGAGTCGATGTTTGATGCCGGTCTGGATATGAGCGAAGGTGAGGGCAAATCGGCAAGAGTCCGTTTGTTTGTAAACGTTGGTAAGCGGGATAAGATTCGTCCGGGAGATATTGTAGGTGCCATTGCGGGGGAAAGCGGTATGCCGGGCCAGCTGGTGGGTTCCATTCAGATGTACGACAACTACACCTTTGTGGAGGTGCCGGTGGAGTATGCGGATGCAGTGCTTGAGGCGATGCAGAATGTAAAGATTCGCGGACGCAACATCCAGATGGAGCGTGCCAACAGTAGCGGAAAGTCCGGCGGTCGTTCCGAGGGCAGAAGCGGCGGTAAAAGCGCAGGACGTAGCGCGAAATCCGGCGAAGGACGCGGCAGTCGCGGGAAGAATAAGCCGGAGGAGGGGAGCTCTGAGGGACGCAGAGGAAGAAAGCGTGTAGAGGAAACGAGCTTGGCTGAAAATGCCGGCGAAAAGAACAGTAAGAGCTCCGGAAAGAAAAGAGCTAAGGGAAAGCTTGGTGTGGTAGATGTGAGCCTGACCGGAAAGCCGGTAAGAAAGAAGAAGTAAGAACAGTAGAATCGAAGTAATGTAGGAGAAGTCCGACATGCATGAGTGAGGTGCGTGTCGGGCTTTTTCGTTTTGCGGGAAGATGAATGGAAATCTCTTGACAAAAACTAAATAAGAGACTATAATAATATTAGTAACTATTACTGTTTGATTTGAAAAGAGGTAATTATGATAAAACACAGCAAACAACGAGATGCGATTTTGGATTATTTACATAGTACGAAGTCTCACCCCACAGCGGAAACGGTATATGAAAATGTAAGAGAAGCCATTCCGAATATCAGTCTCGGTACGGTATACCGAAATCTTAATATGCTTGCGGACGCGGGGGATATCCTTCGATTATCCTGTGGAGGCACCAGTGACCGGTACGACGGCAATCCCGAGCAGCATTACCACTTCCTATGCAGAGACTGTGAAAGAGTCTCGGACCTTGAGATGGCGGGATTGGAACACATCAATGTGATAGCTGGGGCGAACTTCGGCGGTACGGTAGAAGGGCATTTTACCTATTTCTACGGAAAATGTCCGGATTGCAACAAGAAAATGGGCAAAACAGAAGCGGTGAATCAAGCTTTTTGATGGAAAATAAGAATTATTCCTAATTTATTTTAAAAAAGTGTTGACAAGCGGATAAAAACATGGTATATTGATATCAGTAACAATTACTAATTTAAAAACAGGCGGCAAAGCCGCAACAAACATTTTATAAAAAAGGAGGATGCTGTGCGTAAGACGTAAGCGCGGCACAGCGAAGCGAGTATGGCAAAGTATGTATGTAATGTGTGTGGTTATGTTCATGAGGGAGATTCCGCTCCGGAAGCATGTCCGGTATGTAAGGCACCGGCTGAGAAGTTCACTGAGCAGGCTGGTGAGAAGGTATGGGCTTCCGAGCATGTAGTAGGTGTAGCAAAGGGCGTTAGTGAGGACATTTTAATGGACCTTCGTGCAAACTTCGAAGGTGAGTGCTGTGAGGTTGGTATGTACCTTGC
>JAZUBD010000264.1:0-4292 GCA_045638305.1 Lachnospiraceae bacterium | reverse complement strand
CCGAAGGGAATCTCCCGGAACCAAATCTCTACCACGCCACCCGGATAGATGGTGATGTTCTCCACCAGCTCCCGGTACAAGCCAAGGTTCGATTCGTCAAAGGACAGAATCTCTTCCAGAACGGAATCGTACTGTCGGAACAGGTTCAGCTGTCGGCTACGCATATCGTCTTCTTTCTGAACGCCCTGTAACAGCTTGTTCAACTCCTCAATCTGGTCATCGTACCATTTGGTCTGCTCCTGTAATTCCACCTTGGAAATCAAACCATCCAACATCAAATCCACGGCCTTTCGTTTCTTGGTATTGAGCGCCTCCAGCTTTTCGTGAATGCCGGAAACGTCGGTCCCGGTATCATTTACGCTTTTGGCTCCGGTCAGCTCCTGCAAAAGCTCTTGTTTCAGTGCCTTGCGGTTCGCTTGCATCTCACAGATACAATGGTGTACACAGCTAAGCAAGGCACGTTCGTTGATGGAACCGTTGCTACAGCCGATATCTTCGCCGGTGTCCATGGTTTTTGCGGAACCGTGGGTGGCAAAGCCGTAACAGCGCCATGCCTTGTAGGTACTGCCGTCGGACAGTTTCTTGGTACGGCTCACAAACCGGCGTCCGCACAATCCGCAACAGAGCTTTCCGCTACACCAGTAACGGTTGCTGTGCTTGGTTTTGATGTCCTCAGAAGGGGAGCGACGTTTTAGCTCCGCTTGGGTGCGGTTCCAAAGCTCCCGGTCGATGATAGGTTCGTGGTGGTCTCTGATATAGACCATCTCTTCGGCACCCCGATTGTATTTCTTTGCATGTGTCAGATAGTTGGGGGTGTAGGTTTTCTTCTGACACAGGTCGCCTACATACTTTTCGTTCCGAAGCATCCGCAAGATTACGGTGTTGGACCACAGCTTTACCCGGGGCGGGCGAAGCCCTTCCTCCATCAGTTCCCTTGCGATGACGTGGGTACCCTTTCCTTCGTTGGTGTACTTGTGAAAGACGGCACGAACGAGAGGAACTTCCGCTTCATTCACGGTCAGCTCGCCGTTCCGGACGGTGTACCCAATCATGTCTCTGCCGAACACCACGCCCTGTTCCATGCGACGCTTCTGGCCCCATTTCACACGCTCGGAGGTCTTACGGCTCTCCTCCTGTGCAATACTGGCCATAATGGTCAAACGAAGCTCCACGTCGGCATCTCTGGTGTCGATGTTATCGATGGTGAAGATAACGCCGATACCCTTGTCCTTTAGCAGTCTGGTGTAGTGTAAGGTATCCACGGTATTTCGTGCGAACCGGCACACCTCCTTCGTGAGAATGAGGTCGATACCGCCCCGCAGGGCCTCCTCAATCATGGTGTTAAAGCCGATACGCTTCTTTGTCTGGGTACCGCTGATGCCCTCATCGTAATACACGTCCTGTAAAATCCAGTCCGTATGCCTCGTGATGTATTCTGCAAAATACTTGCGTTGGCTGAGTAAGGAATTGGTCTGGTCATCCTTGTCTGTCGAAACTCTGCAATATGCGGCAACTCTAAGTTTTTTATGATTCATTGTGTCCTCCTTTTTAGGGAATGACACATCACTGACTCCAGTATAATACCGGAGTCTGCGATGTGCAAGTAAAAGTTACACATTGTGGCTAAGCAAATAGTCCAGCTGCTCGTCGGTAATGAGTTCCCGCAAATATAATTCATGGTAAATGCCACGCTTTAATTGTTTATTAATCAGCTCCCGCTGCTCCTTTGTAAAATAATTCTCCATGCGATTCTCCTTTTCTGTCTCTGAAAGTTCTCTTGGTTTTGGCATCGCATACTCCCTAAAAATCCGGTTATTAGAGTCTATGAGTGCCGTTTTATTCTATGCGCATAACAACCGGTTGTGAGGAAAGCATAACATGTTTTTGATGGAAATCTTTGATTTGAGCGATAATGCAAATAGGGTATCTATTGGAATTGGAGAATTGCAGATTTGCAATTGACAGGGAAAGGCGGGGAATGTTAAACTGGAATTGTGGAAGAAGGGAGAACGCTATGAATACAAACTTAACCATAAATGAAAAGATCACCGACCTGCGGGTACAGGCGGGACTGTCACAAAAAGAACTGTGCGCTGCCATCGGCATCCCGGCGTCTTCTCTCAGTCGCATTGAGAGGGGAGAGATTACAAATGTCAGCAATGACATCCTTGTGAAGCTGGCAAAATACTTCCGGGTGTCCACGGACTATTTGCTGGGAATGACGAAGGTGACCACGTCAAAAAATGCGGAACTGGAGGAGCTGGGACTGTCAAACAAGGCACTACTTTTACTCCTTTCCGGGAAGGTGGACGGAGCAATGTTAAGTCGCCTAATGGAGCATCCGCGCTTTGCACTTTTACTGGATGCGGCAGAGGCCTATTTTCGGGATGACCACAAGGAAGGACTGCAATCCAGAAACGATATTATTAATCTGGCAACTGCCAGTATGAAAGATTTTGCCAAGGAGTATCCGGAGAAAAAGAATGAAATCGCCGGGGATGTGCGCCGCCTGAACTTAGAAAAGATCAGCGGAGAAGAAGCAGACCTAAACAAACTGCGAAACATCTTCATGGCCATGGTAAAAGACATCAAAGCAGATTTTCAGAACGCACCGGAGGATATCAGTCGTGCAGAACTAAAGGAGCAATTGAGCGAGATAAAAACACAAAGCGATCAGATACAATTGACGCGAAAAGTATCCGAAACCGAGATGGCAGACATCGTCACTTCTGTGCTGACCGGCTCCGGGATGGCGGACTTGGATGAGACGGAGACACAGATGTTTCATGAGTTGTTTCGGCATATTTTGGAACGGATGGGGAAGGAGAAAAAGTAAAAATCTCAAACGTCCTTAGCGCTCAGAATGAGTGCGTAGCCGGACTCCGAAGGAGAACGTTTTTCGGGGATTGGGGCACGAGAACCAACAAGCAAGATGGCCGGATAGGTACCAGGAGGCACTGCTTGCCCGTCGAGTTTCTTGGGGCACTAGAGTGTAACGCCGTTGATGTGCTTTGCAGGGGATATCTATAATTAGGAGATGAGATAATACTTTTTTTCTATTGAAGTTGGTATAAAGATGGTATAATAAAGGTGTAAATATTATACGAAAAATGTGTTGTCATAAAATGTACCAAAAAGGAAAATACAATTCGAGAAATGGATGTTATGATGAATTTATCATAAGCAAGAAAGGAGCGAGTTGTATGACATACCACAGTATTTGCAGAACGGAAGAGCGAGCAAATCTAAGTAAAGGTGCTGCAATGAAAATGATTGAGAGAGCCAGTAAAAAGGGGAGAATGGCGAGTGAATTTGCGTTGGATGAAAGAAGATATTTACAGAGTAAAGAGATTGAGGGACGATATGCTTGTTATTATTCGGGATATTGCTTTATTTTTACCAAAGATCATATTTGTATAACAATGTTTCCAGTTCCAAAGTGGTTTGGAAAAAGAGGGAAGTATAATGGAAAGATACTAATTCGTGAACCAAAGAAATACTTAAGAATATATGGAGGAGCTTATGACACCGAAAGAGAAATTCAACAGTATTGTTAGTGAAATTGAAAGATTGGCAAAGGGAATCATTGATGAGAACGGGTACATCTTTTTAAAAGCCCATGAGATTAGTGATAGAGCGTTCAAAGAAGGAAAATGCTATATTGATGACAGAAGCAAGAATGTTTTGTTTCAGTTTCTGGTTGGCTCTACAGTGATAGATTATGTCAATGAAAGAAAGATGATGGCCACATATGAATATCTTATTTCCGTGGATAAAAAGGAAAAGGGAAAGTATAAAGTTGCGCTAGAGATGTCAGGCGTTGAGAATCAGTCTTCATTTATAAAAAAATTTAACAAGCAATTCGGTATGAGTCCGAAAGTTGCGTTGGAAAAAAGAGATGAATCATTATTGTCACCAATGATAGATTGGGAGACAATATCAAATGAAGGAAAAGAAGTGTTTACAGAATATAGTGAGGAAGAACCTATGAAGGAAACCAAGTATGGTATTTCTAAAGACAAACTTATCAGAGCACAGGTGGCGGAGAATCTTCAGGCGTTTTATAAATTAAATGATTTGGAGGGCGAAGTGGCATTTGAGTTATCAGATAAATACGATTTTGATATGGAGGACACATTTGAGTATGTATATAATTATGTGTGGAGATATGTTGAAGACAGAGTGCGTGAAAAGGATTTTGAAAGTAAAAGAGATAGGAGAATTAGAGAAGATTTGCTAAATGAAGACGTCATTTTTCTGTATTTCCTTCGTGGAATGCGTTTTGATGATAT
>JAZUBD010000263.1:0-9142 GCA_045638305.1 Lachnospiraceae bacterium | reverse complement strand
TCTTTGCCACAGTATAAGCCAAAATAAAGATCTCTTCCCGGCTTCTGCGTTCTGCCTTATACAAGGTAAGCAATTCTTCTTCCGTCATTTCGGTCAGCGCCAGATATTCTTCCCATGTAATTCCGAGAGATTCCATCTTTTCGCGGTAACGATACAAATCAACTTTTGCTTTTTCCTCTACGATATCCTCATTAACTCGTTCTATCTCGCTGTAATTTTGGAGATAACGCATCAACGCATAGGTATAGGATTCTTCCTCGCACTTTTCACGCAATCGCTCTTTATCAGCCTCCGAAAGTATCTTGTCTTCCAGTAACGCATCCTCCTCTTTCAGGGCAATATAGCTTTCGTACTCACTCTCCGTCACCTGATCCATCGGAATACCGATATAGCTCGGCGGTAATGTCGCAAACATGGAATAAAATTCATAATCCACCGGGGTAAACTGATATTCCGGTCGCGCCAATACGGCTTCAAAGTCCTCGTTTAATTTGATTTCGCATTCGTTTAAAGCCTCCACCGCCGGTGCATACTGATCCGCAATATCGGAGAGCTTGCGTTTTGCAGCTTCGTAGTCTCCGCTTTCCATATTCTGCATCGCCAGACAATAGTAGTATTTCGCAAATGCATCCTCGTATTCGGAAGTATACAGGCTCTGACGATAATAAACACTTTTATAATAGTACTCTGCCTTTTCGTGGTTTTCTTCCGCCAGATATCGCTCTCCCAATGCATAGTAACACCGGCACATCCCGGCATCCATATTCCATTGGTGACTTTGGATTTTATCCAAAAGCTTTTCCGCTTCCTCCGGTTTCCCTTCCTCGAACAACAGCATGGCATCGCAAAACAGTATATAATCTGCGGAATCCTCGTAGTTGTCGGGTGTTTCTAAGGCAAGAAACAACTCCTTTGCCTTTTGGTAGTTCTCCTCATCCACATACCCCAATGCAGCCATATACTTTAAATCATCCGGTTCAAACTCCACATTTGCAAACCAGGACTCCGGAAGTCCCGACGTCCGAAAACTGTCTAAAACACCTTGCACATCCGTCTCCGCAAGCCATCCAACAAACTCCGATTCGTTCTTGAATGCTTTTGCAGTCGCATCATCCGGAAAAATTACTTCTCCGCCCGTGACTCGTGTTTGTTCGGAAGAAACTTTGAGCAAGAGTTTGTCACTGGTCAAAAACGAATAGGCCACATTTGATGTGTTTTCTTCTGTTTCAAAAGAAAGTGAAAGATTTAAATCCTGAAATTTGAAGGATAGTTCTTTATAGGCTTCCAGTTCTGCATCTAATTCCTTTAAAAAGTCCTTTGCTTTACCGCTTGGATACAAAGTAACGGTGCCCTTTCCCTTATTGCGCAGTGCTTCCTTTATATCAGTCGAAAATGTTCCTTCAAGGTAGCTTATCCCCTCTGTCAAAAACTTATAATCACCGGCAATTTCAGACTTCTTAAAAGAACCTGTACCGGTAAAGGTAAGCTCTGTGCCGTCTGTTTCCAGTTCAAAGGTAAAGCCGAGTTTGTTTTTCTCACGGGGAACCGCATAATAAAACCCGTTTTTCCGTCCGATAGCAATTTTGTGTCCTACGACAGCTCCTTTTTTGTCCACCCAGACGGTAATTTCGGACTCTTCATCAAAGCTTTTTAATTCTCTTGCGGAGAACCGAAGGTCATTTAACTTCTTGTAAACAGCATCATACAGCTCGTCCTTATCCATAAAATGCTGGCTTTCGGTAAAGGTAACAATCAACTCTTCCAGTTCCTTATCCTGCAACATTTCCTCCACTGCCGACTCCAGCACCTTAGAAAGCTCCTCGCCGTTTAATGTCGCCGTCAGTTTGGTACAGCGCATGTAGACACCTTCTGTAGAAAGAATCGCCGTTTCCTCCTCCACCTCCTTGATTTCGGAAAGTCCCGCACAATAATACCGAAGCAACATTGCCTCCAGAACTTCCTTCTCCGGGAGTGTTGTTACCCATTCTTTCAAAAATGCCATAAATTCATCCGAAGGAACAAGCATACTCTGTTCGGAATCTGCTATGGATAGCTTTATAATATCCTGCGACAGCTTCGGAATCTGTAAATAGGTGACGTTCTCCAAATTGTTCAGCCAATACGTAGCGTCAATCACTTTATTGTCGTTGATTTGGAAAGAAATCTCGCTTTGTGATGTTCCTGCATCATCTCCACGAACACCGGAATATTCCATCCCTACCTTTGAAAAGTTCCCTGTTCCGGAATCTTCTTCATCAAGAAAAAGAGCCTGTAAATCTTCTCCGAATTCCACATAGGCAGAACCCTCGTAAGAGACAGATGCACTTTCCTTTGCGTCGAATGACTCCGTCAAGCTTTCGTAAGAGGTCCCTACTACAGAAATCGCTTTCTTTGCGGAACGCTCCTCAATATAGTAAAAATACTCCTCCGGTGTACTTATAAGCTTACGAATACTGTTGGAGATGGTTTTATAATTCCACGCTCCGATAGCCAGCGCCACGGCCCCGATACCGCATAAAACCCCTATTAGAATCTTTTTCCCTTTCATACGATGTCTCCTATACGTTACTTTTTTTATGACAACCTATCTGACTAATAAAATTGTAGCACACTGCCGTTGTAAAGTCAAACGAAAGAAATCGAAACAAATCGGCAAGTTACATAAACTTACTTTATAGAATGAATGCAATAATTCTTCCTCTTTTTTTCTTGCAAAACGCATGCTGAAACGATATACTTACACTATCAACGATAGGGAGTGACGCATTATGAGTAATCTTAAGACATACGCCGAATCTGAGGGTTTGATGCCCTTTGGAGATGACTACTTTTTCGGTAATCTGAAGGGATATTCTTCCGCGCTTTTTGTGAACCCGGCTGGAAAACAATTAACCGTCAACACTTGTATTTCTGATGAGGAACAACAGGAAAAGCTGCAGAACTTTTTACAGACATTTGATGTAAAAGCAAACTATCACATTTACCAATACAGTATTGAATCGGAAAAGCTTCATTTTCAATGGGGCTCTTGCGGCGAGCCTTATTCTTTCGAGGATATTCCGGCCTTTATTGCTTGGTTTTTTCCGTTATTAAAGGAGTACGGTGCTTCAGGGATTCATACTTGTCCCGAATGCGGTGCGGAAATTCTGCCTACGTCCGGACATTGGTATATGACGGCACATAATCGTTCCGCACATTACATACATTCTGCCTGTCGCGGTAGTCTTATGCAAAAGGAACAACAAGCTTCTTCCCTGTTTCGCAGAAAAAAGCTTCCAACCTACAAAGCCGGATTTCTTTGGGCACTCCTCTTCAGCCTTCCCGGAACGATTCTGTGGAGCCTTTTGGTAACAAAAAGTGATGCAGCACCTTGTATCGGTATCTTCATCGGTTTACTTGCATGGTTGGGCTATACCATCGCACCGGGACGTCGCGGAGCTGCAAAGTTGCCTCTTTTATTTGCCTCTACTTTAATTGAACTGATTGTAGGTACCGGAATCGCCGGTCTTGTCTGCACTATATCCGGACAAGAGGTAGATACCGTTCAATTAGCTGCGTATACCTTTATCGGGTTTATCCTGGGAGTCGTGATACTGCTTGCAATGCAACTTGTAGCATTTATGTTCCGTGACAAAGAAATGACAGGTGTGATAGATTTGGAATAAACAAGGAAAGAGCCTCTGACTTCTGCATTTGCAAAAGCCCGAGGCTCCGTTTTTACTCATTCTTACTTATCCTTACTGTACATCCTTAATAAACTGCTCGATTCTATCTAAGCCCTTCTTAATCTGCTCCATGGAAATCGCGTAGGACAGACGGATGTGGTCGTCGAAACCAAAGTCCGCGCACGGAATCACCGCGGTCATGTAATCCTCGATGAGAATCTTTGCCAGCTTGCCTACATCGCCGATCTTCTCGCCCTTGTAGGACTTCTCCAAAAGCTTGCTTACATCGATAAATACATAGAATGCACCAAGCGGCTTTAACGCATCTACAAGATCCATCTTTGCCACACGCTCATACATGTAAATACGACGCTTATCGAACTCCTTGTTCATCTCCTGTACCGTATCCTGCGGTCCTAAAAGTGCCTCTACGGTTGCCTTCTGGGCAATGGAGTTCGGATTGGAAGTCTGGTGACTCTGTACACTACCCATAAGCTTTGCAATCTCAGCGGAGGAACCGGTGTAACCGATTCTCCAACCGGTCATAGCGTAGCTCTTTGCCACACCGCTACAGGTAATGGTTCTCTTATAAATCTCCTCGTTTAAGGAAGCGATGCTGACAGCCTCGTGTCCTTCGTAAATGAGGTTTTCGTACATTTCGTCGGCTACACAGTAGATGTCCTTCTCTACAATCACTTTTGCAAGAGCCTCTAACTCCTCGCGGGTATAAATCATACCGGTCGGGTTGTTCGGAGTGTTAAGCACCACAGCCTTGGTCTTCTCGGTACATGCCGCAGCTAACTGCTCTGCGGTCATCTTGTAGCCCTGCTCCTTACCGCAACGGATAATTACCGGTACGCCGTCCTCAAGGCGAACGATTTCCGGATAACTTAACCAGAACGGTGCCGGGATAATAACTTCATCTCCCGGATTTAAAATTGCGGAAAAAATATTAGTTAAAGAATGCTTTCCTCCGTTACTTACTACAATCTGATTCGGTTCATAATGAAGTTTATTAAAAGTCTCGAATTTCTTGCAGATTGCCTGCTTTAACTCTACCGTACCTGCAGCCGGGGTATACTTGGTAAAACCGGCATGAATCGCATGAATTGCAGCGTCGCAGATATTGTCCGGTGTATTGAAATCCGGCTCACCTGCGCCGAAGCCTACAACATCAAGGCCCTTTGCCTTTAATTCATTTGCCTTTGCGGTAATTGCAAGTGTGGAAGAAGGCTTTACAGCCTGCGCCTTTTTCGATAACGTGAGTGCCATATCTTATCTCTCCTTCAAAGTATTGTGCAAATGTATCATTGTATACAATCGCACAGAGTATTCTAATGTATTGTAATATAAGACTATGGAAATTGCAAGCATTTTTTTATAAAAGAGGCAAAAAATAGCGTTACGTATGCTTCACTACAACTTCCCTTCCGCACTTTGTACAAAACATAACATCCCCCTTTACGCAAAAAGAAGTCGCTACAACCTATGTAACGACTTCTTTCACATCTCTTACTTCGCGTAATCCGTAGCCTTTGTCTCACGAACCACGTTAATCTTAATCTGTCCCGGATATTCCAGTTCAGACTCGATCTTTTTCGATAAGTCACGAGCGAGTAATACTAAATCGTCATCGGATACCTGTTCCGGTACTACCATGACACGTACTTCTCGACCTGCCTGAATTGCAAAGGACTTATCTACCCCTTTAAAGCTATTGGCAATATCTTCTAACTGTTTCAATCTGTTGGTGTACGCTTCTAACGTCTCACGTCTTGCGCCCGGACGGGCTGCAGAAATCGTATCGGCTGCCTGTACGATACATGCAACCAAAGTCTGCGGCTCTACATCACCGTGGTGAGATTCTACCGCATTGATAACATTTGCGGACTCCTTGTACTTGCGGCATAAATCCACACCGATCTGTACATGAGTACCTTCCATTTCATGGTCAACGGACTTACCGATATCATGCAGTAAACCTGCACGCTTCGCAAGTCGGGTATCAACACCGATTTCGCCGGCAATAAGACCGGATAAAATCGCAACTTCAATGGAGTGCTTTAATGCATTCTGACCGTAGCTTGTACGGAACTTCATACGACCAAGGAGTTTAATTAACTCCGGATGGATGCCGTGTACGCCTACCTCTAAAGCGGCGGATTCACCTTCTTCGCGAATCATGGTATCCACTTCCTTCTGCGCCTTCTCTACCATCTCCTCGATTCTAGCCGGATGAATACGGCCGTCAATAATGAGCTTTTCAAGCGCAATTCTTGCAACCTCTCTCCGAATCGGATCGAATCCGGACAGCACTACTGCCTCCGGAGTATCGTCAATGATAAGTTCCACGCCTGTTAAGGTTTCCAATGTACGGATGTTACGGCCTTCACGACCGATAATACGTCCCTTCATTTCGTCGTTCGGTAACGGAACAACGGAAATGGTAGATTCTGCCACATGGTCAGCCGCACACTTCTGGATAGCGGTTACGACGTATTCCTTCGCCTTCTTATCCGCTTCTTCCTTCGCACGGGATTCCATTTCCTTAATCATAAGGGCAGTCTCATGTTTTACATCTTCCTCAACAGATTTAATAAGATATTCCTTTGCTTGTTCGGAGGTTAAACCGGAAATTTTTTCAAGCTCCTGGAGCTGCTTCTGGTGGAACTCTTCCATTTCGGCCTTGAGTTTGTCCATTTCAGCTTCCTTGAGGCTTAACTTATTTTCCTTCTTTTCCAATGCGGTAGCCTTCTTATCGATGGCTTCTTCCTTTGATAAGACACGCTGCTCATAGCGATGTAAATCGGCGCGCTGCTCCTTTGCTTCCTTCTCAAGTTCGTTCTGCGTCTTCAGCTTCTCTTCCTTGATTTCGAGCATTGCTTCTTTTTTCATTGCTTCTGCTGCTTTTAAGGCATCATTCTTTATGTCTCTTGCCATGCTCTCTGCCGAACCGATTTTGGCTTCTACAATCTTCTTACGGTAAGCGATTGCTAAGAACCAACAAATAACACCGGCTAACACAGCAGCACCTGCACATGCAATAATAAGTACGATGATATCTACTTGCACGGAAACACCTCCTTTATTCAATTTTCATTGTACAAAATACAACATAATAATTTTATACTTTTTTAAACTTTATGTCAAGCAGAACATGAAATGATTTTAATTTTTTGAATAAATAAAATTATTCGTCTCTTTCACACACAATTTCGCCTTCCGACTCTTTCAGCTGTTTTTCAACCGCGATCCGGTATTGCGTTTTTTTGTTGTTACGTTCTTCATTTAAATAAAACAGATATGCGCTCTTCTCCTGGCGTAATTTTACAAATAAAAACAGCCACGCTCCGGTCAAAAGTCCCCAAAAGGTAAGACGTCCCAGTAGCCGGTTCGATTCTTCCTCCGGTTCAATATATTGGATGTAGTAAGCAATATTGGTGTTCGATAGGTTGTAAGGATTTCTATAAAGTCCCTCCGGTGATTTCGTAGCCTTCTCCAGGAATACCTCTTTGATTTCTTTATGCGTTTTACGTACTTTTCCCAAAAATAAATTCTTATCCCCGGACTCCGGCTCCTTTATATCACGAGCAAAACAGTAAAAGGTCTTATCGTCCAAGAAGGATTCACTTTCCCCGATAAATTTGCAAAGTATAAATTCCTCTTTGTTACTAAGCTTTATGAGCTCGTAATAATGATCCCGGCCAAACGCAAAGCCAGACACAAACCTTCCGTCAAAGAAATAGTCATACTCTACGGAAACCACATTCCCCGACCGAATATCTTCAGAATCTTTTCCGGTGATTTCTTTGGGATTCTTCATTCCGATGTTTGTTCTTATAGAGGATACGCATAATATACTCCAAATAAAGACCAATAGTCCGAGTAAAACCAGCAAAACTCTGAGCTTAATTATTTTACTAATATCCCTCATCTCCCCATGTTTTTATCTATCTGTCGCAGATTATTCCGCAAGCCTTCCGAGGTAATAAAAGCCTTTACATTCAGAAAGCTTCACAGAAACCAGCTTTCCGATAAGTGCTTCATCTCCCGGAAAATGCACCAAAAGATTGTTGCTTAACCGGCCCGTCAAAAGACCGGCACCCTGTTCGTTTCGCTCTTCTACCAGCACTTCCGCCACTTCTCCCGTATGACGAGCGGTCAGCTTTGCGGACTGCTCCGACACTAATGCCAGCAAACGGTTAAACCGTTCCTTTGCCACCTCGTCGGTCACCTGATTCTCCATAGAAGCCGCCGGTGTACCGGTACGCTTGGAATACAGGAACGTATAGGCGGAATCAAAGCCTGCCTTTGCTACCACATCCAAGGTGTCGCAGAAATCCGCTTCCGTCTCTCCCGGAAATCCTACGATAATATCAGTAGTCAGGGAAATCTCCGGCATAGCGGTCTTGATTTTATCCACCAAAGTCAGGTAATCGTCTTTCGTGTACTTGCGGTTCATGCGACGTAGAATCTCCGTACTGCCGGACTGCATCGGCAAATGCAGGTGTCTGCAAATCTTCTTAGAGTCCTTCATCACCGCAATTAACTCATCGGACAAATCCTTCGGATGGGACGTCATAAAACGGATGCGTTCAATGCCGTCCACCTTTTCTACCTCACGAAGAAGCTCTGCAAAGCTCATTGGGGTCTCCAGAGTCTTTCCGTAGGAATTTACATTCTGGCCCAGAAGCATGACCTCTACAATGCCCTCTGCCGCCAGTTTCTTTACTTCGGCAATAATGTCCTCCGGCTTACGGGAACGTTCTCTGCCCCGCACATACGGAACGATACAGTAACTACAGAAATTATTGCAGCCGTACATGATATTGACACCGGCCTTAAAGCCGTATTTGTGCTCGCTCGGAAGGTCCTCCACAATCTTGTCCGTACCGTCCAAAATCTCAAATACCCGCTTTTCTCCGGACACCTTACGCCAGATAAGTTCCGCCAGCATATAAATATTATGGGTACCGAATACAATATCCACAAACCGGTAACTCTCCTTAATCTTCTCAATCACATGCGGCTCCTGCATCATACAGCCGCACAACGCAATCCGCATTTCCGGGTTCTTTTTCTTTAAATTCCCCAGATACCCGATACGTCCGTACACCTTCGTATTGGCGTTTTCTCGCACAGTACAGGTATTATAC
Organism: Lachnospiraceae bacterium; assembly: GCA_045638305.1. Lineage (GTDB taxonomy): Bacteria > Bacillota > Clostridia > Lachnospirales > Lachnospiraceae > SIG307. The sequence continues at coordinate 321 of JAZUBD010000263.1, read as the reverse complement.
AACACAAAATCCGCCTGTTCGGAGTCCACCGGCACATAACCTGCGGTCTCCAAAATACCGGCAAGCTTCTCGGAGTCCTTGGCATTCATCTGACAACCGAAGGTCTCGATGTGGTAGGTCAGCTTTCTTCCCAGCTCGGAACTCTTCTTTTCGTTGTGCTTCCGTAACAAATCCATGAAATAAAACTGTCTGGCAGGTTCCATGGTCGGAATCTGAATTTTCTGATTTGTCATATCCATAACTTAATCAATCCTCTCTATAACCCACAAAATTCGGGGCGAAGATATCTTCTTATCATAGAAAAGATATTCTTATTCCCCG
>JAZUBD010000262.1:0-1496 GCA_045638305.1 Lachnospiraceae bacterium | reverse complement strand
ATCGCGGGAATCGAAGGGTTTGATGCGACGGCCAATTCTTTTGCGGTTCTTTCCTCTACCAAGGAGCGGGAGGAGCTTGTGAATGCGTTGGTGGCGGAAGCAATCCGTTTTGATTTGGATGGATTGAATATTGATTTTGAGATGCTTTCTTTACAGACCGGTCCGCATTTTATCCACTTTTTGAGAGAACTGTCGGTGAAGTGCCGGGCAAACGGACTGGTGCTTTCCGTAGATAACTATGTACCGTCTGCTCATGCGGCATACTATGACTGGGAGGCTCAGGGCGAGGTGGTAGACTACGTGGTGATTATGGCGTACGACGAACATTATGCAGGTTCCGAAACCGCCGGCTCTGTGGCTTCTTACAGTTACGTGACTACTGCGGTGGACAATATACTTACCATGGTTCCGAAGGAGCAGGTGATTATAGCGGTGCCGTTTTATACGAGACTTTGGACCGAGACCGAGGAGAACGGCGCAACGAAGCTGACCTCTGAGGCACTGGCGATGGTAACGGCGGCAACGGAGCTTTCCAGAAACAAGGTGACTCCGGTATGGGATGAGGTTACAAGGCAGTACTATGCGGAGTATACAAAGGGTGGCGCTACCTGTAAGATGTGGTTGGAGGATGTGCAGTCCCTGCAGGAAAAGATTGCTTATATCAGAAAGAATGGCTTGGCCGGTGTGGCAGCATGGCGTCTGGGCTTTGAACCGGACGAGGTATGGCCGTTATTCGAACAGGGAGTGCTAGGGGAATAAGGTCACGCATATACTTGTGTAAAAACAAGATGGTGCGGTATGAAAGATAGGGGACATGGGCTGTTAGATGGATTGAAAACCTATAAACACATTTGGTTGCTGCTGATAATGTGTGCAGTGGTGTTATTTGCAAAAAGCAAGGCGGGAGAACGGTTGGCGTCGGTATTTTCCGAACGGACGGGCAATGGACTCCCTGTGATTGTAATCGATGCGGGACACGGGGGAGTAGACCCCGGAAAGGTAGGGACCTCCGGTGTTTTGGAAAAGGATGTGAATCTGGCGGTGGCACAAAAGCTACAAGGGCGCCTTGTGGCGGATGGATTCACGGTTGTTATGACAAGAACAGAGGATGCCGGTTTGTACAGCGAGACCGCAACCAACAAAAAGAGAGAAGATATGGCGGCCCGGGTCCGTTTGATTTCGGAAGCAAAGCCGGAGCTTGCAATAAGTATACATCAGAACAGTTTTCCGGATGCCTCCTGCAAAGGTGCACAGGTGTTTTATTATAAGGATTCGGAGGGAAGTAAGAAGCTTGCGGAGCTTTTGCAGAAAAAGTTTCCGGAGGTGCTCGGGGACGGAAATACACGTCAGGCAAAGGCAAACAGTGAGTATTATCTGTTAAAGAAGATCGCTTGCCCGATTGTTATTGCGGAGTGCGGATTCTTATCCAGTCCGGAGGAGGAACGGTTGCTTTCGACACCGGAATATCAGGAAAAAGTAGCGGATGTCTTGTATCA
>JAZUBD010000261.1:0-3366 GCA_045638305.1 Lachnospiraceae bacterium | reverse complement strand
GGCTACGATGCGACTTAGCGGAAATTATTCCGTTAAATCATCCTCTATACAATACAAGGGCTGCCGCAGCAGCCCTTCTCTTTTCGGGGTCATCCCCGTCGGCCTTCTTTTTTTGCCTTTATAAACTCCAAAAACTCCGGTTGCGGAATCGGCTTCGAAAAATAATATCCTTGAATATAACTGATTCCAAGGGACCGCATGGTATCATACTGCTCCTTTGTCTCGATTCCTTCCGCCACAATCTCCAGCTTCATCCCATGAATCATATGCATGGCGGCATCCATCACATACTTCGCCTTTCCGTTTTCAAAGTATGAGTTAATCATGGTGCGATCAAACTTGACTATATTCACCGGCATATCCACAATATAATTTAAGTTTGATTGCCCGGTGCCGAAATCATCCAAAGAAAAGCTGACTCCGTATTCAATTAGCTTGTTCATATTGGCAATGGCAATCTTTTTTGCTCCCATAGTCGCTGTCTCGGTAATTTCCAGATTAATAAACTCCGGTCGTACTCCGTACCGCTTCATAATTGCAATATAATTATCCGCGAAACGTTCATAGGCACACTGAATTGCCGACAAATTTACTTCGATGTATTTTATACCGTACTGCTCCGGCTTATAATCCCGGATAAACTGACACACTTTTTCAAAAATAATTTCCCCCAGGCGGAGCATCATGCCGTTTTTCTCCGCAACCCATACAAAATCATAGGGTGGAACCACCCGGCCGTCTCCGTCCGTAATCCGCACCAAAGCCTCCGCAGAAACAAACCGCTCCTCCTTTGTGGAATAAATCGGCTGAAAATACACGGTAATCCAATTCTGCTCAATGGCATTAAAAATAACGTTTTCCATCTGACGTGTACTGTACATTTCCTTAACGATTGCTTCATCAATCTGTAAAAAACCGTTCTCCAACAACTCCCTGCTGTTCTGTCGGATATGTTTAATCAGATGCGAAATATCCTTTGCTTCCCGAAGCAACGTCGAATCCGGAAGGTACACCCAGGAAGGACGCAGGAATACCGACTCGTCTTTTCCCCAGCCCCGTTCAAACCGCTCCCGCAGCTTCACCAGGCTCTCCTCCGCTATCTCCTTTGTATCGCACACCAGCATAATCTCATCACCCGCAGTCTTAAACGCCCGCGTTCCCGGTATTGCCGCTACAAAATCGATCATTTCCATCTCAGCCGCAGTCTCAGACTCTTTGGACTCCTTGGATACATTTTTATAGAACGAATGCTCCAGCACCATCAATACCAAGGAAAAGTGACGGCTCCGATACGAAAGCTGGCGCATATATCGCGTCAACGCCATCTGATTAAACAAGCCGGTAGGCCGATCCAATAAAACCTCCGGGTTTTCCAGTTTAATATACAGCACCATAATCCCGATGGAAGAGGCAAATCCCACAATCAGAATCTCTTTATTGAAAAACTGAATCAAAGCGGCACCGAGCCAGATGACCATCCAGAAAAGCATTGCCTTTCTCCTGCTCAAGCGGATTATCGCTTTTTTCCGGACAAGCAGCACCAGATTTGTCACCAGATAGAACGCAGCCGCCACATAGGTTACCGTAACACTGGGACCATAGGTATACAACGCCCCCTTCTCCGGGTCGGAATAGACGTAAATAGGCAATACAAAAATCAGAACCGTCGCTATCATGGACAGCACCACATTGTAGTTAATCACGTTGTAATACAGGATTCTTTTCGAATAAATATCCGTACAAATATAGCATACCGTACAAAGTAGCACTGCCAGCAAAGACGACAAATACATTTTACAGGAAAAGACAACACATGCATACGGTAACGCATCCATATTTCGAATCATAAGAACAGATATCGCATCCAGGGTAAGAGAACCGAGTGATACAAAAAGTGTCAGGAAGAATGCCTTTCCGGTATTCAAATGCAACCTTTTCTGATTTACATAAAACCACCCCAGCACGAGAAGCAAGACAAATCCGCAACATTGTGCATAGATACTCATTCCATACGCCCCTTTCTTCTCAACATTACACTTATTATAGCATATTTATCTGAAAATAACAAGAAAATATTGACAAAACGCAAAGAAACTAACTTGTTTCTATTTTAACCACCTTTTTGCTTGACAAAATTAGAAAAATAATGTACATTTATAGTACTGATGTAACATTGATTTTATTATGAAGGAGAGAGATTATGGCAGAACAGAAAAAACCTTTAGTTACACATATCTATACCGCTGACCCGTCTGCACATGTATTCAACGGCAAGCTGTACATTTACCCGTCTCACGACGTGGCTTTGGATTGTCCGGATGACGATAACGGCGATCAGTACCAGATGGAGGACTATCACATCCTTTCCATGGATTCCTTAGATGCACCGTGCGTTGACAACGGCGAAGCACTTCACGAGAAGGATGTTCCGTGGGTAAGTCATCAGATGTGGGCTCCGGATGCCGCTTACAAGAACGGTAAGTACTATTTGTTCTTCCCGGCAAAGGATAAGGACGGCATCTTCCGTATCGGTGTTGCTACCAGCGACAGCCCGACCGGCCCGTTCACTCCGGAACCGAACTACATTGAAGGCAGTAAGAGTATCGACCCGGCTGTTCTCATCGACGACGACGGAAAGGCTTATATGTATGTCGGTGGTCTTTGGGGCGGTCAGCTTGAGAAGTGGCAGACCGGCGAGTACACCGAGAATTACGTAGAACCGGCAGAAGACGGCCCGGCTTTGGGACCGCTCGTTGCTGAGATGACCGATGACTTACTCGGTTTCAAGACTCCGCTTCAGGAGATTAAGATTGTAGACGAGAACGGCAATCCGATTCTTGCAGGTGACCACGACAGAAGATTCTTCGAGGCTTCCTGGATGCACAAGTATAAGGATACCTACTACTTCTCCTACTCCACCGGTGACACTCATTACCTTTGCTATGCAACCGGTAAGAGCCCGATGGGTCCGTTCAGTTACCGTGGCCGTATCTTAGAGCCGGTTATCGGTTGGACCACCCACCACTCCATCGTAGAATGGAACGACAAGTGGTACTTATTCTACCACGACTCTTCCCTTTCCGGCGGTGTAAACCATCAGCGTTGTGTAATGTTCCGTGAGATCAAGTACAACGCAGACGGCACCATTCAGTGCATGAAGCCGTACGAGGATTAATATTTGAAAAGCCAAGGGGCGTCGCATATAAGTGCGACGCCCCTTTCTGTTGCCCTTAGGGGCTTTCTGCCAGAGCCCAAGGGTGTCTGCGTGCAATTTTTGCATGTCGCAACGCTTCGTCAAACTTCCTGCAAGAACGACTAGGACGCTCGGGAGCGACCTCGCGCCCAGTCTTATCTAGGAGGTGATTT
>JAZUBD010000260.1:0-3840 GCA_045638305.1 Lachnospiraceae bacterium | reverse complement strand
AGACCGTTTCTGAAATCGGTGGTTTTGCAAATGGTGACGGCTACGGCAATGCGGATTTGCAGACTGCAGGTTGCACCATGGCAATTGACGGTTTCGTAAAGGCTGCTTCCAAGTTGAAGTAAGAATAGGAAGAATGCAAGGGGAGGTTCGCCTCCCCTTTTTTGTTTGATTACAAAAGAGAATATTTGTATTGCATGGAAGGTTTTGTAGGGGGTATAATAGTGGGGAAGGTAAATTGAGTTCGGAGGGCTGTGGATGAAGAAACGCATAGTTAGGTGTTTGCTGATAGTAATTATGCTTTTGCAAAGTATGGGTATGGCCGGTTGCAAAACAAAAACGGAGAAGTATTCCACCTATTCCTTTGATTATTTTGATACGGTGACTTCCATAACCGGCTATGCGGAAAGTCAGGAAGCGTTTGATAAAGTAGCAGAAGAGATATTGGGAGAACTTTCGGAGTACCACAAGCTCTTTACCATTTATCATCGCTATGAAGGCTTGGAAAATCTTTGTACCGTTAATGAAACGGTAGACGGAGAGCATCGGACGGTGACTGTGGATAGGCGTATTATCGATATGCTGTTATACGCGCGGGAGATGTACGATAAAACGGATGGTACGGTGAACATTGCTATGGGCAGTGTGCTGTCGGTATGGCACGATTACCGGACGGAAGGTATAGATGAGCCATGGTCGGCAAAACTTCCGCCGATGGAGAAACTCACAGAAGCAGCAAAGCATACGGACATCAATCAGATGGTCATTGATGAAGCAGCGTGTACGGTTACCTTGACCGATCCGGCCATGAAATTAGATGTAGGAGCTATTGCCAAGGGATATGCAGTAGAGATGGCAGCACGTTCTTTGGAAGAAAAGGGTGTGACCGGTTATGTGATTAATGTAGGCGGAAATGTTCGTACCGTAGGAGTAAAAGGCGACGGAGAAAATTGGCTGGTGGGAATCGAGAATCCGGAGGAGGACAGTGAGCAGGCCTATCTTGCCTATCTGGAGCTTTCGGGAGAATCTTTGGTGACCAGCGGCTCTTATCAGCGCTATTATGTGGTGGACGGGAAACGGTATCATCACATTATCGATCCGGAGACATTATTCCCTTCCGAGGGGTATGTATCGGTGTCGGTGGTATGTAAAAGTTCCGCGGACGGGGATGCTCTTTCCACGGCGCTGTTTTGTATGGAATTTGAGGAGGGGCTGGCCCTGGTGGAGTCCTTGTCGGATGCGGAGGCTATGTGGGTGCTACCGGACGGAACAAAGAAAGAATCCTCGGGATTTACCGGCTATAAAAAGGAAACGGTGGAGTAAGTTTCGATAATTTAAACGGGTTGTGCATGAAAATAATGCACAACCCATTTTTATATTTGAGGGCAATCAAATACTAAGCGATGAAATCTGCGGAAGTAAGTGAGACTTCTATTCCGCTTTGTAACGGTATGTTGAGGGAGACACCCTTGTAGACAAGCGAAAGCTCTGTATTATACTTCGGAAGCAAGGTCACTTCTGTCAGGTTACCGTCTTTCCAAGTGAGATTGTAGGAGACGGCACCTACGCCGCACAGTCCGGTGACACTTCCTTCGCTCCATTCCTTCGGAAGGGCCGGAAGGAGAACGGTGCGGGTTTCATTGGACTGCAAAAGCATTTCTGCCATACCGGCGGTGGCACCGAAATTGCCGTCAATTTGGAACGGCGGATGATTGTCCAGAAGATTATCCAAGGTGGACTTTTGCATCAGTGCCAGAAGATTTTGATAGCATTCTTCACTGTTCCAAAGTCTGGCGTACATATTGATAATCCAGGCGCGGCTCCAACCGGTGTGGCCGCCGCCGCTTGCCAGTCTGCGCTCTAAGGTAACCTTTGCGGCATCACAAAGCTCTGGTGTGGCATCCGGCGTGATTTGAAAGGCAGGATGTAAGGCCCACAGGTGAGAGATGTGACGATGGCCCGGCTCGGCTTCGTCATAGTCCTCCTGCCATTCCATGATTTGTCCGTACTTTCCGATGCGGATGCCCGGAATTTTGGCATCGTATTCCTTTGCTTTTTCTAAGAAAGCGGTGTCCGTGTCACCTACAATTGGTGCGGCGGAAAGGAGATTGCCGAACAGCTCGTGCAAAATCTCGTTATCCATGGTGGAACCGTAGGTGAGACATCCGCTCATGCCGCTTTCCATAATATAGGTATTTTCCGGAGAAACGGAAGGGCAGGTCACGTAAGCACCGTCCACTTCAATGAGGAAGTCAAAGAAAAAGCGTACCGCTTCCTTTAAGGCCGGATAGTATTCTCTTAAAAAGACAATATCCTGTGTATACAAATAGTGTTGCCAGATATGGGTACACAGCCATGCGGCTCCCATGACCCAGAAGGTGGCCGGAATGTAAATGTCCTGCGGTGCGGTATCCCCCCACATATCCGTGTTATGATGAGCGACAAAGCCGTTGCAACCGTACATTTCCTTCGCGGTGCGCAGTCCGTTCGGAAGCATACGCATAATGTGGGAAAAAAGCGGCATCTGGCATTCTGCCAGATTGCATATATTGGCCGGCCAGTAGTTCATCTCGGTATTGATATTAATGGTGTATTTGCTGCCCCAAGGAGCGTCGATGCTGTTGCACCAGATGCCCTGCAGGTTTGCCGGAAGGCAGTCGCCGCGGCTGGAGCAAATGAGAAGATAGCGACCGTAAGCAAAATAAGTGGCAAGCAAACCGTTGTCCGGGCATTCTGCGGAAATGCGGCGGAGACGTTCGTCAGTGGTAAGCTTGTCCAGCTCTTTATCGTAAGGTAAGTCAAGCGTCATACGCTTAAAATACGGCTGATATTCCAAGATATGGTCGCGGTATAATTCCTGATAGGTAAGGCTTACGGCTTTGGATAAGGTATCCTCCACGGTCTTGCGCGGAATTGCGCTTCGGAAGGTGGTGGAAGCGGAAATCAGAATAAGAACTTCAGTCGCACACTCTGTCAACAGATGTTCACCGATGCCCTTTACAAAGGCTCCGTCGGAAATCATGCGCATGCCGCAGCAAAAATCGGAGCCGCCACCGCCTAAATTACCGGACATATACAAGGAGTCTGCGGTGTGTTCCGTGGCTTCATAGAAGTTGCCACGCTGTAAGGAGGCCGCAAGGTCCAGTTTGCCCGGAGATGATGCGGTAAATCTGGCTACGATACAATTGTAATTTTTGCTGACAAAGGAATCGCAGCGGTAGGTAACGCCGGTTCTTTCTTCTGTGGTAACGGTGGTATGTACCGCGGTTTCCAAGTCAAGGGTACGACGGAAGTTGATTCCCTTTGTGAGACGGCCGCAGAAGTCGAAATATACGTCACCCAGGGTCTGATAGGTATGCTCGCTTTGCGGGGTGCCGGTCAGTGCATACTTACAAAGATCCTCGGCCTTTCGGATATTACCGGAAAGAATCAGGGAACGGACTTCCTCCAGATGGGCCAGTGCATCTTTGTTATTGCGGTTTCGCGGACCGCCGAACCAAACGCTGTCTTCATTAATCTGAAAACGTTCGGAGGTATTATTTCCGTAAATCATGGCCCCCAGGCGGCCGTTGCCGATGGGAAGCGCCTTGTTCCAGTTGTAGCCGGATGAATCGGTATAGGTAAGTCGGTACATACAATCCTCCTCGTTAATAAAAGTTACGGGTTTGTTGTAAAAGAAATCTGTTAATCCAGTATGTTTTTCTTCTTTAGGAAGTCGCTTGTTTTATCCACCACCGGGCCCAAAAACAGGGAGATAAATAAGGTGACAACGCCGATGGTGCCTCCTAACAACAGGCAAATGGCACAGGCCAGCAGGTCATAGGGAATGCGGACCGCACGAAA
>JAZUBD010000259.1:0-1560 GCA_045638305.1 Lachnospiraceae bacterium | reverse complement strand
AGAACGACATGGCTACGATCCGACTTTGATTATATCGGCAAGACCTATGCTGGTGCGGTTGTCAGCGTTGTGGCAGAGCCGGGTGACGGTTACGATGCTTCCGTAGATTATGCTGCTTTGGCAGGCACCAAGATTTCCGTTGCGGCTTCTCCGACCCCGCATGCAGAGATTTTGGAAATCGCAAAGGATATTCTTGCGGCAAAGAATATTACCCTTGAGATTATCGAGTACACCGATTACGTGCAGCCGAACAACGTGGTAGAGAGCGGTGAGGTAGACGCAAACTATTTCCAGCATACCCCGTATTTGGATGATTTCAATGCACAGAACGGTACCCACATTGTGTCCGCAGTGTCCGTTCACGTAGAGCCGATGGGTATTTACGGCGGCAAGCAGACGAGCCTTGATGCAATCAAGACACAGGAGTAAGACGTGATCGGAGTAATTATCGGCAGAAAGGAAGTCCCGGGCGTATTTGTCCGGTGACGGAGGTGAAGTCATGATAGAAATTAAGAATTTGTCCAAAACCTTCCGAACAACGGCCGGAACGGTGGAGGCATTAAAGAACATTTCCCTGACGGTGAATGACGGTGATATTTACGGTATCATCGGTATGAGTGGTGCGGGAAAGAGTACGCTGGTACGCTGTATCAATATGTTGGAGCGACCGACGGAAGGGTCTGTCCTTATGGACGGACAGGATTTGGGAGCTCTGACGCAAAAGGAGCTTCGTAAGGTTCGTCGGGATATAACAATGATTTTTCAGGGCTTTAATCTTTTGATGCAAAAGACTTGTCTTCGGAATATTTGCTTCCCGCTGGAGCTGGCGGGAGTAAAGAAAGAGGAGGCCAAAAAGCGCGCTATGGAGCTGCTTGAAATCGTAGGACTTCCGGATAAGGCAGAGAATTATCCGGCCCAGTTATCCGGCGGACAGCAGCAGCGAATCGCTATCGCAAGAGCGCTGGCTACCCAGCCGAAGGTGCTCCTCTGTGATGAGGCAACCAGTGCGCTGGACCCGAAGACCACCCATGATATTTTGGAGCTTCTTAAGGATATTAACGAGCGTCTCGGTATTACGATTATTATTATCACCCACCAAATGAGCGTGGTGGAGGAGATTTGTAACCGCGTGGCGATTTTGGACGGCGGCGTAGTTGCGGAGGAAGGCGAGGTTTCCGAAGTGTTTGCCAAGCCGCAGTCCGATGCGGCAAAGCGTCTGGTCTTCCCGGACGGCGAGGAGGAAGTGGTTCCGGTGCATCCGGGCGAGAGAGTTCTCCGCGTGGTATTTAACGGGGCAATGGCAGCGGGGGCTCCGCTCATTACCCAGATGGCCATCGACGAAAAAATCGCAGCCAATATTTTGTACGCATCCACAAAATGTCTCGGAGATAAGGTATACGGCAACATGCTTCTGGGTCTTCCGGAGGAGGAAGAAATGGTGCAGCGTGCCGTGAAGTATCTGACCGCGACAGGAAATGTATTGGTAACGGAGGTGAAGGAAAATGTTCAATAAAATGTTTTCACCGGAGAATGTGGCAGAAGCATTGACGATATTAAAGG
>JAZUBD010000258.1:0-6690 GCA_045638305.1 Lachnospiraceae bacterium | reverse complement strand
CCCTTGAAGCATCAAAGCCTTGGAGCAATCAGGGCGTTGAAGGCGCAAAGCGTTTCCTTTCAAGAGTCTGGAACTTCTTTACCGAAGAATCAAAGATAAATGACAGCAAATATGCCGAGCTTGAAAAAATCTATAATGTTACAATCCGTAAGGTTACAACGGATTTTGAACACCTGGCTTTCAATACGGCAATCAGCCAGATGATGATTTTCATGAATGCGGCGTATAAGGCGGGCAAGTGTCCGAAGGAATACGCAGAGGGCTTTATTAAGATGTTCTCCTGTATCTGCCCGCACGCAGGCGAGGAACTTTGGAGCATCTTAGGTCATGATAACACCATCGCTTACGAAGCTTGGCCGACCTACGACGAAGCAGCAATCAAGGAAGACGAAATCGAAATCGCCGTACAGATGAACGGTAAGGTAAAAGCAAAGCTCATGGTGGCTGCAGAAGCAGATGAAGCCACCGTAAAGGCACAGGTACACGCCGATGAAGCAATCGCAGCACTCCTTGACGGCAAGAACATTGTAAAGGAACTCTACGTTAAGGGTAGACTCTACAACATTGTAGTAAAATAAATCTAAGTTATGTTTAGATGATAGACGTCAAATAACAACCGGCTTCTATGAACTCTTTTGATAAATTTGTAGTTGCCGGGACACAATAATGAGCAATTTGTAGTGAACAGCGCTTCCTAATGGAACGTTATTTCTGCGGAGGTGGGACTGAAACATTCTTAAGGAAACCATAAGCCGACGTCGGCACTTGGCGAGGTATTATCGAGTCTAGTACCGCTACGTCGGTGCATGAGCGAGAGCGGGTTTCCGTAGAATGGTTTCATTCCCACGACGCAGTTAAAAATCCCACCAAGGAAGCGTGTCAAAAGAAAGGCGGAACTATGGGAAAAGAGTTCAGAAAGCCGGAAGGACGTCCGGTATTTCCGAAAAAGGCAGTAATTACCTCCGGTATGCCGTATGGCAACAAGGAGCTGCATTTCGGTCATGTGGGTGGCTTATTTGTACACGCAGATACCTTTGCGCGTTTTATGCGTGACCGTATCGGCGCTGAAAATGTTATTTTTGTATCCGGTACCGACTGTTACGGTTCTCCGATTTTGGAGGGCTTCCGTAAGCAGCAGGAGAGCGGTGTGATTCCGGCGGACATGACCATTCATGATTACGTGGAAAAGAATCACAAGATTCAGAAGGACACCTTACATGCCTATGAGATTTATCCGGATTACTACGGTGCTTCCGCATTATACCGCGGTGCCGAGCATCATGTGGACTCCTCAAAGGAGCTGTTCGAGGCTCTGTACGAGAGAGGACAGTTAAAGATGATGTCCACGCCGCAGTTCTACGACCCGGAGTTTAAGGTACTTTTAAACGGCAGACAGGTAGTCGGTAAGTGTCCGATTGAGGGATGTTGTTCCGAAAAGGGTTATGCGGATGAGTGTGACCTGGGTCACCAGTATATGCCGTCGGAGTTAATCGAGCCGAAGAGTATGCTTTCCGGTAAGACCCCGGAGATTATCGAGGTAAAGAACTGGTATTTCTCGTTAGAGAACTTTACCGACGAGATGCAGGAGTATATTAACGAGGTACGTGCTAACACCAATACCCGTAAATATATTTTAAATACCATTGAAGAGTTTTTAAAGAAGCCGGTGATTTACGTGCAGAAGAAGCTCATTGCGGTAAATCCGAAGACCTACACAGGTGAAGGTGCACCGGATAAGGATGCTTTCGATGCAGCTTATGAAGCAGGTCTTGCGGAGCTGACCGCAGCATTCCCGGCACATGAAGTCATTGCCGAGGAAAAGAAGCCGTCCGTAACCTTTGTATTCGCATCCTTGGACGACCGTGACAAGGCAAGAGCAGCGTTGGCAGAGCGTAACATTAACTGTCGTACCGGTAAGACCTTGGTACCGTTCCGTTTGTCCGGTAACATCGAATGGGGTGTTCCGGTACCGGAGTGCGAGGGCAACAAGGATTTGACCTTCTGGGTATGGCCGGAGTCTTTATGGGCACCGATTTCCTTTACGAAGGCATGTCTGGAAGAGCGCGGCAAGGAACCGTCCGAATGGAAGGACTGGTGGATGGGCGGAGACTCCCAGGTGTACCAGTTTATCGGTGAGGATAACATTTACTTCTACGGTATTGCTGAAATGGCTATGTTTGCGGCAGCAGACGCAGAGGCCGGCAAACCGGTAAAGATTGACTATAAGAAGCTTCCGCAGATTATTGCAAACCGCCATATTCTGTTTATGGAAAAGAAGGCAAGTTCCAGCTCCGAAATCAAGCCGCCGATGGCAAAAGATTTGTTGGCGTTCTATACGCCGGAGCAGCTTCGTATGCACTTCTTAAGCCTTGGACTTTCCACCAAGAGCTCCAGCTTCAAGCCGCAGATTTATCTGCCGGAGAATGAGCGCGAGGGCGTGGACCCGGTATTAAAGGAAGGCAATCTTCTGACCAACGTATTCAACCGTATCGTGCGTTCCTGTCTGTATACGGTGCAGAAGTACAACGATTCCGTCATTCCGATGGGCGTAGTGGATGAGAAGATTAAGGCGGCTTCCGAAGAAGCTATCCTTGAGTACGAGCGTCATATGTACAACCATGATTTCCACCGCATTACCTATGTGTTGGATGACTATATCCGTTTGCTCAACAAGCACTATGCAAACAACATTAAGAAGGCAGAGGAAGAAGGCGGCGAAGCACTTCGCGACCAGCTTCTTACAGACTGCTTCTACGGTATCAAGACTGCATTGTTACTCCTTCACCCGATTGCACCGACCGGTTGCGAGACGGTACGTGAGTATGTAGGCTTGTCCGAAAAGGTATATGACTGGAACTATGCATTTGCGGATATGAAGGATGTACTGGCAAATCCGACCGGTGAGACCAAGTTCTTACCGCCGCGGTTTGACTTCTTCTTACGTCATGAAAGCCAGCTGGCGGAGATGCAGGAGAAGTAAGAGAATAAGAGTGAAGTTAGGCCGCTTCCGGGAAACCGGAGGCGGTTTGTTTTTGGGGGATAAATCTCAAAATATTGTATGCGTATGCTAATTTCTTCCCTATATTTAGCCGATAAATAACTTAGGAGTCTGACCGGACAGGATGTCGAGAAAGGTCCAAAGGGAGCGGCGCATGTGGTTATTCAACACAATTTGGCTGCATTGAACAACTTAAATGTGGGAAACAGAGTGCAGAAGGCTAAGTTTAAAGCCACCGAGCGCTTGTCTTCCGGTTATCGTATCAACCGTGCTGCTGACGATGCGGCAGGGTTGGCAATTTCGGAGAAAATGAGAGCCAGAATGAAGGCTCTTTCTCAGGTACAAAATAATATCCAGGATGGAATCAGTTTGGCACAAACAGCTGACGGGGCATTAGCCGAGGTCAATGCGATGTTAAATCGTGTGCAGGAATTGTGCGTTCAGGCCGCAAACGGAACCAATACGGAAGAAGACCGTATGATGCTGGCGGACGAAATCAATCAGCTTTACGATGCCATGGAAGCTGTGTTTACCGATACGGAATTTAATACAATGAAGATTTTTCGTCATGACGGTGCAAATTTCTATGCCGGCAGACCAAGATACAATTATACGGAAACAGTGAATTGGCTTCCGGAGGGGGAGTATGCGTCCTGGGGAGACGAACTGCTTGGAATCAAGGATAAGGTCTTTGATACATCAAAGAATGCAGTGGCGGCATCGGCGACGATTACGCTGGATGACACAGTAAATATTTCGAATGCTTTTACCCTTGTCGGGAAAAATTTGAAGGTTGGGAATTGTAATTTCCAGTTTGTGAATTCTGCAAACGGGGATAAGGCTGGGTATATCAAAACGGCAGGTGGAGAGTATTTTTATAATATAGATACTAGCAGCAGAACGGTACAAGGTGTGTTGAATCAGTTGGTAAGTAATTATAATGCTCGTAACAGTGCGAGTGAAATAGACACCGTAAGCGTAATAAAATCATCTGATGGAAAAAATGCGCTGAAATTCGTAATGCAGAAAACCGGTCTGACGCCAAGCTGTACCATAGACGGAACAGTGCTTCAGTATCCTGCCATTGCAGGCGGAAACGGTAGTTCCGGAAATAATATCGTGATTTCGAGTAAGGAAGAGGACTCTTTGGAGGAAGTGGATACGGCGGGAAATGCACTTTCTTTTGCAACCTCTGCGACGGTGACTTTTTCTTTGCTTGGAGGGTCAAATTCTATTACACCGGAGGAAATAGCAAGTTTTCAAAACAATACATTTTATATTCAGATAGGTTCTACACGACACAATATCCCGGTAGGGACTAAGATTAATGACAGTATGAAGAAAGAGCAGGTACGGTCAGCTTTTGTTGATGCATTAAACAGTTTGGGAAACGGAATTACAGCCTCTGTTTCCGGTTCGGATGTGACGGTGAACGTGATTTCGGGAAGTGCATCTGAAATGACGAATGTGTATATTGGAGACTCGTTGAATAATCAGAACAAAGGCGATTCGAAACCCACAAATAGTTTGTCATTTAAACTGGAAAATGTGTCACCGTCTACACCGGAATCTGTGGATGTATGGACATTGACGCTTGATGATACTGTGACTTTAGATTTCCCGGTAACATGCAAAATGGGATCAACTTTGATGACAATTTTTGATGAAAACGAGCTAAGCCAGGGGAGTAACAGTGCAAGCGTGAACGGCGGGGGATATGTATTTACTCCTGAAAATCCGGACGAGAGTACGGTATTGGATTATTTGAAAACCTATATCCCGTATAACATTGCGGATACAGTTGTTACGAGGAATGGGAATACGCTTACGATTAAGAGTAAAACGGTAAATACCAAATTAGAGCTGGATACCAAGTTGGTCGGAACTTCGGCAAGGTATACGGAGAAGACAGAGTATAACTATATACTTTATACAAAATACTTTAAGCAAGAGTATTCGGCATCCTTGGATTTGAGTGAGAGAATGCCTACGGGATCGGATTCGACTGCTTTATACGGGAGTGGATTTTGCTTAAACGGTGTGTCCTATGAGTTTTCGGATGCTTCTTCGAAATTGACGAACGAAGACACCGTACGCATCAATATAGCGGGATGTGCGGATTATGATGCGATTGTTGAAATGGTAAGGAATACGATACAATCTAAGGAAGGAAATAAATACACTGTTACGAGCTCTTCCGGAAAACTGATTATATCCGGCACAAAAGAAACAACGAGTACGAAGCTCTCTTCAGATGATTTTTCCGACGGAATGGCAGGAGAGGACGGATTGTTGAATAACGATGTGGGAATCGTGTCCATAAAGACCTCCGGGGGAAAGGATATGTCACGACCTCAAACCGCCATCGATTTTTCCGGGGTAAATCTGGATAATATGTCGGAATTGTACGGCAAAGGATTTCGTATTACTTGTGCTACCTGTCCGGGCGAGTTTGTGAATGTTATTTTCTGTCATGATAAGGATCAGGCAAATTTTCCGCCGGAATTTGAATATACGGATGAAGACGGAAATAAGAATACAATCAAAAATCATGTGGTGGAACTGAAAAATATTACTTCCGGAAATCAGATTGTAGACAGTATCGCACAACAGTTACAGGGTTCTCTGGAGCATACCATTACCGTGGAGCCTGACGGCGCGAAACTGATGGTGATGGATAAACGTTACGGCGATATTACGGACATGAATACCGGCGCAGTCTTACAGGCAAAGATACTGGCCGGGGTATACACAAATTGTACTTATCAAGTGGATGCGGAACGTATTGTGGATGCGTCGGAGCTGGTAGGTGACGGTCGTGCGGATACGGATGCGTACTATGCCTTTGTGATGATTTATGCGGGAGATACGGAAGAAAAGCCGTACATACCGATTCATCTGCCTTATTTATCACTGGGTCATTTAAAACTGGATTATCCGGGAGATTCCTTTCAAACCTACGAAGGGGTGACCAAGGTGATGCGCCAGTCAAAGACGGCTGCATCGGTCATCAGTATGGCCAGAAGCAAAATCGGAGCGGATCAAAACCGGTTAGAGCATGCATTCCAATACGCCGCAAATGCAGAGGAACAGATTACGTCTGCGTTCTCGCGGATTCGTGATGCGGATATGGCAGAGGAATCCGTAAATCAGGCAAAGTATAATATTCTTGCGGAGGTGCAGCGGGCAATGTTATCACAGATTGCAAGACAACCGGAGCAGGTATTGTCTTTGTTACGATAATATTTTCTATTGTTTAAAATTTTTTTCTTTTCCCCCGCACATCGCGGGGGATATTTTCGTTAATCACTATGAAAGGAAAAACGTCGACGAATTTTCCGATTGCAAAAGAAAGGAGGGGCTCCATGGATTACGAGGCGCAATATGACAAAATTTACCGCTATTGCTATTTTAAATTACAGAATCAAGCGGTAGCGGAAGATGTGACCCAGGAGACTTTCCTACGTTTTTTGGAAAGCAGTACCTATAAAGAACGGGGCAGGGAGCTGAACTATCTGTACACCATTGCAAGGAATCTGTGCATTGATGAATCACGCAAGCGGGTGTTTGAAGCGCTTCCGGAGGAAATTCCGGAGGACGGCCCGGAGGAACGTGTGATTGAAAGTGTGGTTATGAAGCAGGCTATGGAGGCGCTTACGACCGAGGAACGGGAGCTGGCATTGTTACGGTAT
>JAZUBD010000257.1:0-2208 GCA_045638305.1 Lachnospiraceae bacterium | reverse complement strand
CCTGCTCCGGCATATAGCCCAGATCCCGCAAATACTCCGCCAGTTCCACTGCTTCCTTCATGGTGGAACCCGGATGGGAAGACATCAAATACGGCACCACGTACTGCTCTTTCCCCAGTCTCGCATTCATCTTTTTATATTCTGTAATAAAGGTATCGTAAACATTACGGCTCGGCTTGCCCATCTTAGACAACACCGCATCACACACATGCTCCGGCGCTACCTTTAACTGCCCGCTGACATGATGCTCGCAAAGCTCTCTTAAGAAGGTGCGGTCCTTGTCGTAAATCAAATAATCAAACCGGATACCGGAACGGATAAATACCTTCTTTACCTTCGGCAATTCTCTTAACTTTCGGAGCAGCGCCAGATAATCTTCATGATTCACCTTTAAATTCTTACACGGGGTCGGGAACAGACACTGCTTGTTCGGACAGACACCCTTGGTCAGCTGCTTATCACAGGCCGGGGCACGGAAGTTTGCCGTCGGTCCGCCTACATCATTAATATACCCCTTAAAATCCGGGTCCCATGTCATCAGCTTTGCTTCTTCCAAAATGGACTCATGGCTTCTGGTCTGGATAATCCGTCCCTGATGGAAGGTTAACGCACAGAAGTTACAGCCGCCAAAGCAGCCACGGTTGCTGACCAGACTGAACTTTAACTCATCAATCGCCGGAATACCTCCCTCCGCTTCGTAAGACGGATGATAGGCGCGCATATAAGGAAGTGCATACACCCGGTCCATCTCCGCCTGAGATAGAGGTGCTGCCGGAGGATTCTGCACCACATATTCCGTGTCGCTGTACTTTTCCACCAGGCGTTTTCCCGAAAACGGGTCCGTATTGCAATACTGCACATAAAAGCTTTTGGCAAAGGTCTTCTTGTCTTCCTTTATCTCCGCAAATGTCGGCAAGATAGTCGCATCATACACCGACTCCAAACTGGTTGCCCGATATACCGTTCCTGCCACAAAAGTAATATCCTTTACCGCAAGACCGGAATCCAACGCATCCGCAATCTCTACGATGGACTTCTCTCCCATACCGTAGGACAAGAGGTCCGCCCCGGAGTCCAGCAAAATGGACCTTTTTACCGTATCCGCCCAGTAATCGTAATGGCCGAGACGGCGCAAAGACGCCTCAATACCTCCGATAATAATCGGCTTCTTTTTATACACACGACGAAGCAGATTACAATACACAATGGTGGCCCGGTCCGGACGCTTTCCGATGACACCGCCCGGCGTATAGGCATCCTGACTGCGACGCTTTTTCGCCACGGTGTAATGATTTACCATGGTGTCCATATTTCCGCCGGACACAAGAAAACCAAGACGAGGTTCTCCCAAAATCTGCACACTCTGCTCATCCTTCCAGTCCGGCTGGGAAATGATTCCCACCTTATAGCCGTGACTTTCAAGTACCCGGCTGATAATGGCCGGTCCGAAGGAGGTATGGTCTACATAAGCATCTCCGATAATATATACAAAGTCGCACTGTTCCCAGCCGCGCTTTTCCATGTCTTCTCTGCAAATCGGCAAAAAGTCTTTCATTTTGCGTCCTGCCTTTCTAATCTATCCGAATTACATCTTCTTTAATACTCAATTTCCCGCAGCACCGCATCCATCAGTTTCGCATTGCGCATGGAAAAATCCGGTGTTACAAGCAAGCTTCCCGTACCTTCGATGGCACAATTCATCTGCTCTACTTCCAAGCAATAATTCTGTCGTGCGGTCACAGTTTTTACTTCTTCTTTTCCGTTTGTCATCACACGGTAGCTTAACTCTCCCGCCTGGTTGTACTCCACCTCGGAACGAATCCAGCCCTTAGTACCGTGAATGTACAAACGGTCAAAGCGGCCGTTGGCACCCTTCCCGAAAATCATACCCACGTTAAAGGAAGCCCTTACGCCGTTTTCAAACTTTACAATTCCGGCCGTGTGGAAATCCACATCATCTCCGCAAAACTCCGCACAAGCCTTTACGAAGGTCGGTTCTGCGTCCACAAGAGAAAGCATCATGGTGGTACAATAGCACCCCAAATCATACATAGCACCGCCGCCGAACTCCTTATGCAGACGGTAATCTTCCTCATAGCCCTGGGTTACAAAGGCGGTTTCGATATAATCCACTTCACCGATACTGCCACTGTCTATCACTTCACGCAAAGATGCCACATACGGGCTGTGAAGATAGGCATATGCCTC
>JAZUBD010000256.1:0-3965 GCA_045638305.1 Lachnospiraceae bacterium | reverse complement strand
GCAGGCGGTGAGCCGTTATTTTTCCTTGACTACGTTGCATGCGGTAAGAACATTCCGGAGAAGATTGCTACCATCGTTAGCGGTGTGGCAGAGGGATGTAAGCAGGCCGGTGCTGCACTTATCGGTGGAGAGACCGCAGAGATGCCGGGCTTCTATCCGGAAGATGAGTATGACCTTGCAGGTTTTGCGGTTGGTATCGTAGATCGTGCAGAGATGATTACCGGCGAGAATATGAAGGACGGTGATGTACTTATCGGTATTGCTTCCTCCGGTATTCACAGTAACGGTTATTCCTTGGTTCGTAAGGTGTTCCCGATGGAGCGTAAGCCGTTGGATGTTTATTATGAGTCCTTAGGCATGACCCTCGGTGAGAAGCTTTTGACCCCGACCAAGATTTACGTGAAGGCTCTTTCTTCCTTAAAGACCAACGGCATCGTCGTAAAGGCTTGCAGCCATGTAACCGGTGGCGGTTTCTACGAGAACATTCCGAGAATGCTTCCGGACGGTATCCGTGCGCAGGTGAAGAAGAATGCTTATGAAGTACCGGCGATCTTCCAGATGCTTGCAAAGGACGGTAACATTGAAGAGCAGATGATGTACAATACCTACAACATGGGTATCGGTATGGTTATCGCTGTGGATAAGGCTGATGCAGATAAGGCAGTTGCTACCTTAAAGGCAGCAGGCGAAGAAGCATATATCCTCGGTGAGGCTGTAAACGGCGAAAAGGGTATTGATATTCTGTAAATAGATTTTCCGGCGTGTGCGGTGTCCGGCTTCCTTTTGGGAGTCGGTGCGGCATGCGCTTTATGTTTGAAGAAGTACCCACAAGGTGAGTACTTTTCTTCGTTTCCAAACGATAAAAGGAGGTCCCTATGACAAAAATCGTAGTTTTGGTATCCGGCGGCGGAACGAATTTACAGGCGATTATGGATAAGATGGACAGCGGTGCCATTACCAATGCGGAAATCGTAGCCGTAATCAGTAACAAGGCAGATGCTTATGCTCTGGAAAGAGCAAGAAACAAGGGTATTGCGGCGGAGTGTATTTCTCCGAAGAGCTTTGCATCCCGTGCGGAGTTTAACGAGGCATTGCTTGCAGGTGTTTCTAAGTACGAGCCGGATTTGATTGTACTGGCAGGCTATCTTGTGATTTTACCGGCGTGTCTCATTCAGGCATACCCGCAGAAGATTTTAAATATTCACCCGTCTTTGATCCCGTCCTTTTGCGGCGACGGATTTTACGGACTGCATGTCCATGAGGCGGTTCTTGCCAGAGGCAATAAGGTAACCGGTGCTACGGTGCATTTTGTGGATGAGGGTACGGATACCGGCCCGATTCTCATGCAGAAGGCAGTTGCCGTAAAGTGCGGCGATACCCCGGAGGTACTGCAGCGTAGGGTTATGGAAGAGGCAGAGTGGGAGATTCTCCCGGCAGCAATTAACGCTATTGCCAACGGTAAGGTGACCTGGCAGGACGGCAAGGCATTCGTAGAAGAGTAAAAGAAAACGGAGGAAGATAGAATGAAGGTATTAATCGTAGGCGGCGGCGGAAGAGAGCACGCCATTGCGTGGAAGGTGGCCCAGAGTAAGAAGGTTGACAAGATGTATTGTGCACCGGGCAATGCAGGTATTGCAGAGCTTGCAGAGTGTGTAAATATCGGTGTTATGGAGACCGAGAAGCTTGCCGAGTTTGCGGCACAGGAAAAGATTGATTTGACCATTATCGGACCGGACGATTCTCTCGGTGCGGGAGTGGTAGATGCGTTCGAAGCAAAGGGACTTCGCGTATTCGGACCGAGAAAGAATGCAGCAATCATCGAAGGCTCCAAGGCATTCTCCAAGGATTTGATGAAGAAGTATAACATTCCGACGGCGGCATATGAGGTATTTACCGATGCGGCAGCTGCTATCGAGTACTTAAAGACCAGCCCGTATCCGACCGTATTAAAGGCGGACGGTTTGGCTCTCGGTAAGGGTGTTTTGATTTGTAATAACTACGACGAAGCAGTTGCAGGTGTTAAGGCGATTATGGAAGATAAGCAGTTCGGTAGTGCAGGCGACAAGCTTGTTATCGAAGAGTTTATGACCGGTCCGGAAGTTTCCGTATTGGCATTCTGTGACGGTAACATCATTAAGACCATGACCAGTGCACAGGACCACAAGCGTGCAAAGGACGGTGACCAGGGATTAAATACCGGTGGTATGGGTACCTTCTCTCCGACTCCGTTCTACACCGCAGAGGTGGATGAGTTCTGTAAGAAGTACATTTATCAGCCGACCATGGATGCCATGAAGGCTGAGGGTAGACCGTTTGTAGGCGTATTGTTCGTAGGTCTTATGTTAACCCCAAACGGCCCGAGAGTACTTGAGTACAATGCTCGTTTCGGCGATCCGGAGACCCAGGTAGTGCTTCCGCGTATGGAAAACGATATTGTGGATGTATTCGAGGCTTGTATTGACGGAAAGCTGGATACCATCGACCTTAAGTTTGCGGACAATGCGGCAGTTTGTGTCGTGCTTGCTTCCGACGGTTATCCGGAGCATTACGAGAAGGGATTCCCGATTGAGGGACTTGATACCTTCAAGACCAAGGACGGCTACTATGTATTCCATGCCGGTACGAAGTTTGATAACGGCAAGGTAGTAACCAACGGAGGTCGTGTGCTTGGTGTAGTTGCGGTAGGGGACGACTTAAAGGGTGCCCGTGCCAATGCATATGCGGCAACGGAGTGGATTACTTTTGCCAATAAGTATAAGAGAAACGATATCGGTAAGGCTATCGATTCTGTACAGTAAGAGCATAGATCGGGTTTTGAATTGTAAGATAAAGGCTGCTTTTCCAAGGAGGAGCAGCCTTATACTATAAAAGGGAAGAGAGGGAACAAGAATGCGTAAGAAAGGGTTTTTCATAGCGATACTATTGTTATTGTTGTTCGGCGGATGTGACGGGGCGTCATCGGAGGAGCGGGTGCTTCCGACCATGGACTCGGCAGTGGAAATGCTACAGGGAGATGACGCAGAACAGAAGGAGGATTCTGCAGAACAGAAGGACGGCGAGACGGATGCCGCCGGTACGGAGGAAGAAGACGAGAAGGAAACTCTCGGTGGATTATATCCCGATTTTATGTCATATGTAGACAAATCCAAACACGCAATAGACCAAAACCAGGCGGATTCGGTAGCGATTATTGTGGAAGCGGCGTGTATTGAGGCACAAATCCAAGGGATGGTCTTTCCTGCCGAGCCGATTCGGTTCCGCTATACCAATGAACTGGATCAGCTGGATGATTCTTATGGTTTATTGAAGGGCGCGATTCGGGACCTGATGGGAGATGATGTCATCGAGCTTAAGGTGGAAGGAAATTACCTTATGGTGGAAATTTCCAAAAGAGAGGACGGAAGGACAAAGGTTGAAGTAGAGCTTTTAAATGAGTAAAAGAAGAGGCGTGTGCATGGGACACACGCCTCTTGTATATTTGAACAGTGTTATTCGTTTACTTTGATTTTCTTTTTTATAAATTTTGAGATATGGTTACCTTTACCAACACACTTTTATCATTGAATACCGGCTGGTCGGAGCCCACCCCGATATAGTCCTTTCCGAACATGTCGTACATGTTGGTGGAGAGGGTAAACGGTGGAAGAGAACCCAGGAATTTCTCACCGTCACACAGGAAAGCGTGATGTACCGGCATAACATAGTCGCCCTTTTCGTTGAAACCGCCTCCGCTGGCATTGTCAAGGACAATGGTAAGTCTGCCTTCCAGTAATTCCTTAATGGTCTTTTCACTTCTCTTGATGAGGAGATTCACCTTTCCGTTGGACGGAATGTCGGAGAAGTTGCTCCAGGCATTACCGGTGTAAGGAACATTATATTTTTCCGCTATGCGATGATCGGAGTAACCGAGAAGCGGTACGCCCTTGTCGATAAACACACGACGGTCGCCTTCCCTTACATAGCCT
>JAZUBD010000255.1:0-2268 GCA_045638305.1 Lachnospiraceae bacterium | reverse complement strand
GGGCCGCTGCGGGACTTCTGTTTGAACGAATCCTTTGCAGAAAGTAATTACAGTGTCACCACCAGTGTATCGTACCCCAGTTGTTGCAATTCCTGTTGCAATGCCACCGCTTCATTGAGACTTTCCGTCCGTCCTGCCCGTACCGCAAAAAAGCTGCCGTTCCGTGAAATGTCCGCCGGAATGCCCAAGGCCACCAGCTCACGATATAAATTATCTGCGTTCTCCGGATTCCGGAACAATCCCACCTGTACCGCATACACTTCCGACATCGGCATTTGCTGCCCTGCTCCCGGGCCGATTTCATCTCCGATGGTCTGTAAAACACCGTTGGCAATGGCCTGCGCCACTTCCTCAAACCGGGCATCCAGAAGGGCATTATCCGCATCTGTATTAATAAATCCCACCTCTACCAAAAGCGCCGGCATCTGGGTACGTCGAAGTACCGCCAAATCTCTGCGAATGTTCAATCCCAAATCCTGAAACCCTACCTCTGCCAGTTCCGCATTAATTGCCCGGGCCATATCCGCTTTTACTCCGTTTTCGTCATATAAAAGCGTTTCCACTCCGGAATATTGATTCTTTACCGGACTGGAATTCCGATGAAAGGAAATGAAAAAATCAGCTCCCGATTCATTGGCAATCCCTGCCTTTCTTACGGGAGAATCATACACATCCTCTGTTCTCGTGTACACCACATCAACACCGCTTCTCTGCAGGATATCTCCCACTGCCAAAGTCAGCGCCAGGTTATCATCCTTTTCCCGTCTTCCGTTTTCCACCGCTCCGCTGTCATATCCGCCGTGTCCGGCATCCAAAGCCACTGTTACCGCCATACATACCTCCGCATCATGTCTCATTTACATTCTACTGATAACATACGACCGTTTTCTTCGATGTTGCATGTCCGTACAAAATTTCTCTGACATATGCAGGCCGGTCCGTAATAATATTATCCACCCCCAATTCCCGCATCCGCAAAATTTCATAGACTTTATTTACCGTCCACGCATGAATTTCTTTTCCTCCGGCATGAACGCCTCTTACCATTTGTGCCGTAACAAACTCCGACTTTACACTAAAAAAATCCGCCGCAACGTATCCGTATATCTCTCCATATACCCGAGACAGAATATAACCGGTTTTTATATTAGAATTCGCCGCTTTTACCCACGTAAGCATGTCATAAGAATCAGAGGTTATTACACAACGTTCCTCCAATCCGTAGGCTTCGACCAGCCCAACTACCGTCTCAACCAGATTCCTGTTGTTTTCACCTTTTAACTCCATATTAAACTTAATCTTTTCCCCGTAGTCCTCTAATATTTCCCGCAAGCACGGAACCGTTTCTCCCGTATATTTTTCCGCATATCTGCTCCCCACATCATAGGACACCAGCTCCTTATAGGTAATCTTGTCGATTTCGTTTACCACTCCCGTTGTTCGGAACAACGCCCGGTCATGCATCAAAACCGGCACGCCGTCCGCTGTCAGTCGCACATCGATTTCGGCATAATCCGCCTGCTCGGCAATGGCCAATTCAACCGAAGCCCTCGTATTTTCCGGAGCTTCGTAGGAAGCTCCCCGGTGAGCCGTAATCATGATTTGCTTACGTCCCCGGGACAGTTCCGTTCCTCCGCTTCGTTCCACCCCCGGAATCACGATGCCGACCAATAAAAAAAACAGACAGGCAATTTTCAGAACCTGCCCTAAGGTGACTACACCATGGACTCGCCTTCTTTTGCCTATCTGTCTGAAATTCATAATTCCGCTCCTAATTCATATAAATCAGGTGCTCCTTCGGTTTTGCCGTATGCACCATGTCCACAAGATACAGGACAGGACCTTCCCCGCCGTATTCTCTCTGGTACTCTACCGCAACCTTCGCCGTTACCTTTACCCAGTCACGTAATTTAAAATTGTCTGCCTGCGGTCCCTTGCATAGCATTCCCACAAAGCCGATATCGTCCGCACAACAAGTCATGGCAAAACGTCCCGGTACAAAGAATCCCGGTTTCAAATTACGTCCTTTATATATCTGTGCCAGAAAGCGGATAGATTTGCCCATATAATGTTCAGGGTGCTCCATGGCATCAAGATACCAGAGGCCATAATCTATATCATCTACTTCTATGACAGGGCCTTCAAGTGAAAATGGAAGATCATCATCTGCAGGATCATAAATCTCACCTTCTGCACTCTCAAATAATACCTGAACCGGCGGATTAATGGCCTTTACAATACGACGAAGTCTTGTCCTGTCGACATCCG
>JAZUBD010000254.1:0-3085 GCA_045638305.1 Lachnospiraceae bacterium | reverse complement strand
TATAGAAAAAGGAAAAGAGAAAAACGAGTCGAGTATGATAGATCTTTTGATATCTATGATACTCCACTCGTTGTTAATTTGAGTGTAAGAAAATGATTATAAACAATCTTTGTAAACGGTCTGTAGATGCTCCAGCTTACTTCCTAAATTACTAAGCAGTGCATCTGCCACGGTCAAGGCAGCCATACATTCCACCACCACAACGGCACGGGAAACGATAATCGGGTCGTGGCGTCCGGTAATTTGACAGGTGTAGGAAGAACCGTCCTGCTTCACGGTTTCCTGCGGTGCATATACGGATGGCGTCGGTTTTACCGCAACACGGAACAATACGTCAGAGCCGTCGGTCATACCGCCCAGAACGCCGCCGGCACGGTTGGTGCGCTTTTTGATGTTGCCGGCTTCGTCGGTATAGAACGGGTCGTTTTGTTCTGTGCCGGTAAGAAGCGCTGCATCAAAACCGGAACCCAGCTCAAAGCCCTTTACCGCACCGATGGACAACATGGCATGGGCAAGGCGCGCGTCGAACTTCTCAAAGACAGGGTCGCCCAGGCCCGCCGGAAGACCGGTCAGGATGCATTCGATGGTGCCGCCGGCGGAGTTGTGCTCTTCACGCAACCTTTGTAAATATGCTTCGGCCTTTGCGGAAGCGTCCGCATCCGGCATGTTAAGGGGACTTTTATCTCTCATGGAAGCAATTTCCTCTACGGAATACCGTTCCGCCAAGTATTCCTTGGTATCAAAACAAACGTATTCGTTGATGGATTTTGCATAAGCACAAACCTTGATGTTTAGTGCATCAAGCAGCGCACAGGCAACGGCGCCGGCGGCTACTCTGGCTGCGGTTTCGCGGCCGGAGGAACGTCCGCCGCCCCGGTAGTCTCTGAAGCCGTACTTGGCATCAAAGGTAAAATCCGCATGTCCCGGGCGGTAATAGGAGGCAATCTCCGAATAGTCGCCGGAACGTTGGGTTTCGTTGCGAATCAGAAGGGCAATGGATGTGCCCGTGGTGTTACCTTCAAAAACACCGGACAATATTTCTACCGTATCGTTTTCTTTGCGCGGGGTAGAATAAACATTTTGTCCCGGTTTTCTTCTGTCCAAAAAGGTCTGGATATATTCTGCGGAAAGCGGAATTCCCGCCGGACAGCCGTCTACGATAACACCGAGGGCCGCACCGTGGGATTCGCCGAATGTCGTGATTTTAAAAGAAGTTCCGAAAGATGATCCGTTCATAAAAATACCTCCGAAATGCATGCTAAAAATATTTTAGTCCAATCCTATAAAAAAAGCAAGAGGCGAAACTCTGCAATCCTTTTTCGCGATTAAAGCAAAAGAAGACAACTATAGCGTATAAGTTCGTCTGTAGCTTATGTTGTGAGGAGAATAAAAAAGGTATAATTGGAAAAAACATATACAGAAGCCTTGGAAAAAGCGGAAAGGAGAGAAACGATGGGCAAGAAGATTAATGAAGCAATCGGTGGAAGAATCCGGGCATACAGAGAGAGCCTTGGGATGAACAGAGAGTCATTTTCGGAGCAGGTCGGTTTATCTCCTCAGTTTCTTGCAGAGGCGGAATCGGGGAAAAAGGGTCTGTCTGCGGAAAGTATTTATAAAATTTGCAGCAGCAGTGATTTGTCTGCGGATTATTTGATTTTAGGCAAGGTAAAGAAGGATAAACTCAAAAATCCGTTGGACCATGTGCTTCAGGAGATGCCGGCGGATTATTCGGCGCATTATGTCAAGGTTTTGCAGACCGTCGGGGCAATTATTGCAGAAGCGCAGAAGGACAGTGTGGAGCAATACAAACAGAACAATGAATAGCATAGAAAAGGCAGGAAAACGGCAGGCGTTGCCGGTGTCTTGTCTTTTTCTAAAATAATCACATAAATCTTGAAAATGTTGTAAAAATATGGTATAATGGGTGAAATAGACAAAGTATATTTTTTCGGGGAGTATTCGTTCGATTTTATAGCAGTTGTAGTCTCGACAATCGTATGCACGGAAGCAGGGGATGAGGTATGAGCAGAGATTATAAGACCGATAAGAAGGCAAACAGGAAAAGACACACGACGGGTCTTTTATTGTTGTGCCTTCTTTTCATTATTGTCGGTGTCGGTATAATGTTCGGTTTAGACAATACCAGAAAAGGTCTCGTTGAAGACTGCGAAAATGCGCTGCTTTGGGAGGTACAGCTGACAGCTCGCGAGGTTTCCGATGATATTGAGAATAGGTTTGTTGCCTTGGAGACGATACAGGAGATGATTGTTCAGACCTGTGGAATCGGACCGGAAGCAATGAAAACATTGGCGGCCACGAAAATCAGATACGGAATGGACTATCTTGCGGTGATAGATACGGAGTATACATATTATGATAATGAAGGAGACACAATACCGGATACCCGGACGGCTAATATAGAGGCAGCTATGGCAGGAAAGAGGGTTGTGGCCCGTTCGGTAGACGAAGTATCCGGAGATGGTGTGGTATTCATGGTACCGTGTAAGGACGGAGAAGAAATCGTTGGTGTACTTGCAGCAAAGACATCCAGAGAAAAATTGCTTGACAAACTAAGTGTCAAGCCGCAGGAAGGAACCGATCTTGTGGTGGATACCTATGGTAATGTTGTTTTGATGGCAGATGATTTCGGAAATTATTTGGAGGGAATGTCATGGGACGAGTTCTCTCAAAAAGGAGATTCCTGGAAACCGAAAAAGGAATTTGATGAAGAAATGCAGCTGAAGGGATGTGCGGTGGCCGCTGCTATGAGCAAGGCCGGGAAAGAAATTTATTTTGCTGCGGCAAAGGTAGATAGCTACGAGGATTTCTTTGTGGTGCGTCTCACCAGCTCGGAGGTAGTGGAAAAGGAAATCCGTCAATCCATGGATCGTAATTATTTTCTCATGGTAATTATGGCCATTTTAATCGGTGGTGTGGTGGTCTCCGCGTTAGTGGTATATGTACGGAATCGTGTGGAAATATATAATACGGCATATGTAGATCAGCTGACAGGTCTTCCGTCCAAGGCAAAGCATAAGATGGATGCGCAGGAGCTCATTAATAAGAATGAAAACAAGTATGCATA
>JAZUBD010000253.1:0-6272 GCA_045638305.1 Lachnospiraceae bacterium | reverse complement strand
TGTAATACGCACTGTTTTTCCGTTCCTCAAGCACTGCACGCAGTTCTGCCTCTTCGTAGCCGTACACGCTGCACAATGCACGAATGGTAGGCTCGATACTCTCCTCGTTGTTTAATATCAACCGAGAATCCAGAATCAGATGATAGACTTTTTCACTCTTTGCCAGTACGGTACCGTTCCGATCAAGAATATCGCCCCGTTTATACTGTAACACCGTATCGGTACCGGTCTTCTGGGACAGGGATGCCTTTGCATAGCTCGTATTGCTTCCCACCAGAACCACGCGTATCATAATCACTAAAATACCCACAAGAAACAGGCAAAACACAACCCACAATGTCGCCTGCATTTTGCCTGTCATTCTCTTACGTTTTTTCTTCCTCTTTTCACCCTGTTCCATGCACTACTCCTACTCCGGAATATCCTGATACTGTATTACATGCCCCTGTTCCGTAGACTTATATGTAATCACTTCGTTCTGATTCGGATATACCATACCAAGCTCGCCAACCGCAGTCATGTAAACCTCTTCCCAGTTGACCTGTCCGTTTAAACTATCTTCCAGTGCGGCATTCTCGGCCTTAACGGTAGTAAGCTGCTGATCCAGCACCATAATATCCCGTTCCAGCTGTACAATATTACCCTGCACCTGAAGGTAATTATAACACAAGTAAAGCGTAATTGCCATAGCTGCGACTAAAAGAGTCATAGAAAGAAAATCAATTCCGTGACTTACCTTCGGTGCATGCTTCGGTTGCTCCGCTACACGCGGACGCGATACCTGCTCTCTTTCATAATCCGGCACCACCTGCAGTTGTCTTGCAGCCGTACCGTCTACCATATATCCTTTGTTTGAATACTTGTCTCTTGCATCCATGCAGACTCCTCCTTCACTAATTGCGTTCAAACACCCGCAACTTTGCGCTCTTTGCTCTTTTGTTCTCTTCACATTCTGTTTCACTCGGTAAAATCGGTTTCCGTGTGATTACCGTTCCTGCCGACTTTTTCCCGCATACACATACCGGAAAGCTCGGCGGACACTCGCACGGATTCTCTCTTTTTTTAAAGCCGGACTTTACAATCCGGTCTTCCAGAGAATGGAACGTAATAATACATAATCTTCCGTTTTCTTCCAGCAAATCAATCATGTCATCCAATGTATTCTGAAGCACTCTCAATTCTCCGTTCAGTTCAATACGAATTGCCTGAAAGGTACGCTTCGACGGATGTCCCAGATTCTTCTGAATCTTCATCGGAATCGCTGCCCGAATCGCCTCGTTTAAATCGCCGCAGGTAACAAGCTCCTTCTTCTCCCTGCGCATTACAATGTGCTTTGCTATATTTTTCGCAAAAGGGTCTTCACCGTAATCTCTGATAATCCGGAAAAGTTCCTTCTCACTGTAGCCGTTTACAATATCTTTTGCGGTCATTTCCATACGGTTGTCCATCCGCATATCAAGCGGTGCATCCTCTTCCCGATAGGAAAATCCCCGTTCTGCTGTGTCCAATTGATAAGACGACACCCCCAGATCAAGTAAAATACCACTTACTTTCTCAATTCCCAGGTTCTGTAATACCGTCTTCATTTCGCTGTAGTTGCTCCGTACCACCTTTGCAAACGGGTACTTAGAAAGACGTTCACTCGCTACGGCAATCGCATCTGCGTCCTGATCGATTCCCACAAAGGTACCTCCCTTTAAACGCTTGCAAACCTCACCGGCATGTCCTGCTCCGCCCAAGGTCCCGTCCACGTAGATTCCGTCCTCTCGTATATTTAACTGCTCCAGTACTTCATCCAGTAATACCGACTTGTGCCGGAATACAATTTCCTGTTCGTTTGCCATTCGGTATCACCGATCCTTTCTTAAAAGTTAATTCCGTACTGTGCCATGTTCTCTGCCACATCTTCCATGTTGCCGTCGCCCTCGATTTCCTCCCAGCGTTCCTTGCTCCAAAGCTCGATCTTCGAAAGCACACCTACAAGTACCACATCCTTTGTCAGTCCTGCCTGCTCCCTAAGTTTTCCGGGAATCAGGAATCTTCCCTGCTTGTCCACGTCTACCTCCGCAGCTCCTGCCATGAAGTGACGCTGTAACTGACGGCCTTCCTTGGTACCCGGTAAGGTTCTCAGCCTGTCCACAAACTGTTCCCACTCCCCCATGGGATAAGCGAACAGGCAGCCGTCCAAGCCCAAGGTAAGAATAAAACGCTCCCCCAGCTCCTCACGAAACTTAGCCGGAACTATCATACGCCCCTTCGGGTCCAAAGTATGATCATACTCTCCCATGAACATGAAACTCACCGCCTTTCGCTCCACTTTATTCCACTTCTCTCCACTTCCCTCCACTTCTACCACCATTTTACTCCACTTTTTTTAAATTTTCAACCCCCAAATGCAAATATTTAAAAATATTTGCGTGCAAGCTGTGCTTCGCACCTCTCCTCACCTCACGACATGGTCGCTCGGTCGTGAGCGCGTTCGCATACCCAGAATTTTTCGGTAGCGAGCTCCCAAAATTTCTGAGTATGCTCACTTTGCTTGCACGCAAAAAAAGAGCATTTAGTCCGCCTAAATGCTCTAAAAATTTTTTCTAATCTTAATTTCCGTTAAAACGAATCTTTTTTAACTTGCTTTGCAAGGAAGTATGCCGCAACCACCCTACAACAATCGTCAGAAGAATAACACCGGCCACCACAAAATTTACCGGAATATCGGTTCCCCAGATACAATAAGAATCTGCACGGAAGCATTCCAATACAAATATCTCTGCCGCCTTCAACACAAGATACCCATAAAATACGGTTCCTGTCTGCTTTGATTTTCGGGATATTATGCAAAGTACTGTAAATATCAACACACTGCCTATAATTCCGTAAATTGCCACAGGATGCATAGATACATAGGCTACGTTGTCTCCTGCCGTTCCGTACCCACCACTGATTCGTACGGCAAAAATCCCGTCATAGGCCTTTCCCAAAGGTTCCCGCACAAAAGCACACCCGGCCCATACAAAAGGAGACGCCGCCCCGACACCGAGACTCAGTACATCCGCACTCAACAAAAACTCCGCATCCTTTTTGCGACAATATCCTCTTACAGCAAACCACGCGCCGAACAAGGCTCCGAAGTAAGTAAGACCGCCGCTTCTGAAATTAAAAACAGCCAACGGATGCTGTACAAAAGCGTGCCACTCAAACAAAAGATAGAACAACCGACCGCCTAATAACGCCGCAACAATAGTCAATGTAAGCAAAGTTAAATGAAGTTCCGTGTTATACTGCTTCCGACGGGTTATCTCCGTAACCACAAGAATCCCCACAAGAGCAGCAAGCACAAGACACACACCGTAAAATGATATCGTAAATCCGAATAAGGAAACGGATTCCGGAATTAAAAAACTCTCGCTTTGCTCGGAAAAGAATACTTCTCCCGACCTCAGTGTCATTGCGGAATCACCTGCCTTTCTTCAGACTCACCGGTCAACGCATCGCTTACACGTTAAAACGGAACAATACCACGTCGCCGTCCTGTACTACATATTCCTTACCCTCGGAACGAACCAGGCCCTTTTCCTTTGCTGCGTTCATGCTTCCGCAATCAATAAGGTTCTGATAGCTGACAACCTCGGCACGAATAAAACCGCGCTCAAAATCGGAATGAATCTTTCCTGCCGCCTGCGGCGCCTTGGTTCCTCTGGTAATGGTCCATGCCTTGGACTCCATCGGACCTGCCGTCAAGTAACTGATTAAACCTAAGATATTGTAACTTGCACGAATCAACTTCTCCAGACCGGATTCGGTCAGTCCCAAATCCTCTAAAAACATCTTTTTCTCTTCGTCATCCAGTTCCGCAATCTCCTGCTCGATCTGAGCACAGATTACAAACACTTCGGAATTTTCTTCTTTTGAAAACTCACGTACCGCCTGCACATATTCATTGGATGCACCATCGTCCGCCAAATCGTCTTCCTTTACATTTGCCGCATAAATCACAGACTTTGCGGTTAAAAGATTATAGCTTGCCAAAAGCTCGGTTTCCTCATCATCGCCGCAAGCAAAGGTCTTTGCCATGTTACCGGCTTCCAGGTGAGCCATGAGACGCTTAATCATATCTTCTTCCTTGGCCAGTGCCTTATCGTTTCTTGCACCGCGGATGACTCTGGACAAACGACGCTCCAGTACCTCCAAATCGGAGAATACCAACTCAAGATTAATGGTTTCGATATCACGAAGCGGATTTACAGAACCGTCTACATGAATAATGTTGGTATCCTCAAAGCAACGAACCACATGAACGATTGCATCTACTTCACGAATATTTGCAAGGAACTGGTTACCGAGCCCCTCACCCTTGGATGCACCTTTTACAAGACCTGCAATATCAACAAATTCCACAACCGCCGGAACCACACGTTCCGAATCATACATCTTTCCCAATACATCCAGACGCTCATCCGGCACCGGTACAATGCCCACATTCGGGTCAATGGTACAGAATGGATAATTGGCTGACTCCGCACCTGCCTTGGTCAAAGAATTGAACAACGTACTCTTTCCTACATTCGGGAGACCTACAATACCTAACTTCATTTTACTTATCACCTATTCGGAAAACTCTGTTTTCAAGCATTTCCGCCTTTCTCTTATTCCTATTGCGCAATTTATGCACTAATCTCTTGCTTCTATCATCAATAAATATCCCGACAAAAAGGAAACCTCCATGGTCTCTTCCTTACCTTCGTTACTGATTCCCAAACTGATTCCTGCCGTCAACGTTTTCCCCGAAAGCGGATACTTAAAGCCTTTTAACGTCACTCCGGTCACCTCTCCGAAGAACGGCAAAAAAGAAATATAATTACCGAACAGCTCGTCCCTTTTCAAAAAAAACGATTCCTTATGCAAGGAAATCCGGTTGTTTTCATTCAAAATCCGGGCCTTTTTCCCCATCTGCAACACCCGGTAAAGCATATGGATATTTGCCATGGTATGGTCCATTCGGCTACCGGTGGCTCCCAGCAAAAGAATGCAATCAGCCCCTCGCTCCAACGCTTCGTCTATCGCCAATTCCGTATCTGTGGCATCCTTCTCCGGCTTATGTCGTATCGTCACACAACATCCTTCGTACCGGTCAACCAAAGCCGCCTTTGCCGTATCAAAATCTCCCACCAGATAATCCGGAACAATCCCCGCCGCATCCGCAACAGTAAGCCCTCCGTCTACCGCATATACAACCGCATCCGGATACTCTTCCTTAACCTCTTTCAAAAAACAGGCAGATAAACTTCCGCCACAAATTAATAATGCCGTCATACTTCCTCCGGATTTTCTGCCTACCTCGGGCGCATATTTTCTCCGCCGCGTTCCTTCTGGAGCATCAAACGCTGACGCTCGAAAAGATACCGCTCCAATTCCTTTCTTACCTTTGTGAATTCACATCCGTAGAAGTTACGAAACGGTTTATCATGTACATCCGCTCTTCGTACAATCTTTCCGCGGCAGGTCATAATTCCCATATTCGTTGGCATATCAAAGCCCATCATCGCATCGATTTCCATCTCTTCATCGGTATAAAGACCTGCACCGCTGACACTCAAATCCATCAACAAGCCTTCAAACGGCTTTAACTTTTCTTCCGTCTCACCATCTTCGGTTTTTCTGGAAAAAATCCGATACATCAAAAGGCTCTCTCCGATCGGCACACGGAAAGATTCCCGTCGATTGTACACGATTCCCTGCGCTTTGGAGAAAAACGTGTGAACCGGCTCGCCCTCCAGTCTCGCCAAGCCCGGCTTCACATGCTCCCATTTCCACATGCGTTCTTCGCCACGGTATACAATCGTAACATCATCGCCTTCTTCGAAATGAAACATCCGGCCCTTTGCCACAATTGGAGATACCGCCACCATACCGTCTGTTGTCCCCTCGATTTTACTTACCAGACGATAATTATACCCCTCTCTGTCAACCAGCACTTCCAGTTTCCTGCCAAGCACCATTTCTTTAATCAGCAACCCCGATTTCCTCCTTAAACGCTTTCACGTTCTGTACAATGTTTCCGCGGAAGACTGCCGTTCCTGCCACAAATACCTCCGCTCCTGCTTCCCAAACCGACTTCACATTGGAAAGACCGATTCCTCCGTCCACCTGAATATCAAATGTGGCGGATATCTCCTCCCGATGCTTTGCCAATGACCTTACCTTTTCCACACATGCCGGAATCAGTTTCTGACCACCGAACCCCGGCTCCACCGTCATTACCAGTACACGGTCCA
>JAZUBD010000252.1:0-2686 GCA_045638305.1 Lachnospiraceae bacterium | reverse complement strand
CCTCTCACGGCGAAAACAGCGGTTCGATTCCGCTACGAGCTGCTCATCCTTAGGATGATTTAATTAAATAGGTTATGGCTCGTTGGTCAAGCGGTCAAGACGTCGCCCTCTCACGGCGAAAACAGCGGTTCGATTCCGCTACGAGCTGTTCTGTATTTTTGATACAGCCCAACCCCGAAGAAGCACTTATGAAAATAAGTGTTTTTTTGTTTTTTACGGAATCAAGCAACGGAATACAATGTATCTGTGACGATGGTGGTGCGAGGGAGAAAAAACGTTAAAAGGAGGAGCAGTAATGGAGAACAACATCAAGTTAAGAAATATGGCAGGGATTTATCTTTTATATAACGATAAAATACTTCTGTTATATCGTAAGAGCTCCAAAGTGGCTAATAATACATGGATTGCATCTGCCGGCGGACATTTCGAGGAATGGGAGTTAAATGATGCAAAAGCATGTGCACTTCGGGAAATGAAAGAGGAGTTGTCTGTAACAGAAGATATGATTTCAGATATGAAGCTTCGATATGTTTCCTTACGACGAACAAACGGGGAAATTAGGCAGAATTATTATTTCTTCGCAAATCTGAAGAATGAGTATATAAACGGATTGGTTTCCGATGAAGGGGACTTGAAATGGTTTGAATTAAGCGAAGTTTCTGATTTGAAGATGCCTTATTCAGCGAAGTATATAATAGAACACTATTTGACAACAGGAAGAGAGAATGATAAAGTTTACGTAGGGGTTGCAGAAGGTACAGGGGTAGTGTTTACGGAGTTAGCAGAGTATTAAAAAATGCCTACCTTTGTACTTGACCGTCGAAGGTAGGCATTTTGAGTTGTAAATAGACTTTTTACTTTTCTTAAAAACATGTTTGAGGAGGAAACTATATGAAAAAATGGTACGACGAAGAATATGAATGGGAAATCGAAGTGATTGGATTCAATAAAGACAATGATGAAACAGAACGGTTCTGCAGAAACGGAGAGCAAATCGGAGATAAGTACACATGTACTTACGGTTGTCCGGTCAATTCGCAAGGATACGGTATTTGTTCAAAAACCATGACGTTACTGTTTCCGATTATGGAAGCGGTTCGAAGTGGCGGAAACCTGATAAATATCGGTGGAGATAGCGAGTACAGTAAGGTCGTGATGTGTCCGGATGGATGCGTGCTGTTTCGAATTACGGCAAAGAAGTTAGAAAATGAGAATTTTTATCAGGGGAAGTTTTTCGAGTAGAGTAAGGAGATTGTATGAATGCAGAATTAAAGGAGATTTTTGAGCATAATCCTCGTTATGCGGCAGCCTACAACGAACACCTGGAGGCACACAAAAATGGTTACGGTAAAAACAGTACACCGGAGGAGCTGGCTACTTTTGAAGAATTTTTCGGAAGAGACTTTTTAAACGGAATCAAGAAGGATAGTGACGAATATAAAGAGTTAATTTGTGGAGAACGGCTGGTGATTCGTAAGGCTCGAATTGCGGATGCGGATTTTATGCAATCTGTGGAATCGGATGCCGATAATTCACCATGGGTGGCAACTTGGCCGTTAGGCTGGCGAATTACAAAGCTTGGCGATGAGGATTTTTTGCAAACTGTCATTGAAAAGGCAGATGGGACGCCGATCGGTATTCTGATTTTCCGTGGGATGCGGACGGTACATGAGAAGCTCGAGTTAAAGCGGATTGCCCTCATAGAGAAGGGCAAAGGCTATGGCAAGGAAACTCTGTATTTAGCGCAAAAGCTGGCCTTTGAGGTGTTTGAGACACCGTATTTGTATCTTGGCACAAAGGATACGAATGTCCGTGCTCAGAGCATTTATAAGGCAACGGGTTTTACGCCGGATATGCCGGACCCGTGTACGAGCTTTCATATTACGGCGGAGGAGTACCGGGCAAGGAACTAAAGTAAAGCTAAGATTTAGGAGCAAATAACATGTGCAAGGTAAACATATTACGATTAATCGAAGGAGCAAAGCAGGCGGAAGGCTTAACTGTCATTATAGACGTATTCCGTGCCTTTTCTTTGGAGTGCTATTTATACGATATGAACGTTGCGGAAATCCGACCGATCGGGTCTGTGGAGGATGCTTTTGCGTTAAAGAAAGTGATGCCGGACAGTGTGTTAATCGGAGAACGAGATGGAAAAAAGTGCGAGGGTTTTGACTTTGGAAATTCGCCTTCGACGGTGTTACCTGAGGCGGTAAAAGGAAAGACCATACTTCATACCACAAGTGCAGGTACCCAGGGCATTGTAAATGCCACAAAAGCCACGGAGATTGTTACCGGCAGTTTGGTGAATGCAAAGGCGGTTGCGGAGTATATTAAAAAGCAGCAGCCGGAGACCGTTTCTCTTGTATGCATGGGCAATGCGGGCGTATTCCCGGCGGCAGAGGATGAGCTTTGTGCAGAGTATATTAAAAGCTTGGTGGAAGGGAAAGAGTTTCCTGATTTTGAACAACGTGTAGCACACCTCCAAAGGCACGGCGGAGACCATTTCTTTGATGAAAACCGACAGGAGATTTATCCGAAAGAGGATTTTTGGATGTGTGTACAGTATGACAAGTTTCCGTTTGTGATTCACGTGAAAAAGGATGAAATGGGATTTGTTACAAGCAGAGAGTTTGTATTGTAGGAGGAAGGTATGAAGTACGATTGCGGATTTGAAAAAGAGAATAAT
>JAZUBD010000251.1:0-5591 GCA_045638305.1 Lachnospiraceae bacterium | reverse complement strand
ATTGGTTGACACCGCCCTTAAAAGTATTTATAATAGAATCGGTTAAGTCTGTGTAAAGGAGATTGGTTGTTATGGCCGAGTACAAATACGAAACACATTTGCATACCCGCCAGGGAAGTGCCTGCGGGCATCTGACCGGGGCGGAACAGGCGGATTTATATAAAGGCTTCGGGTATACCGGAATCGTGGTGACTGACCACTTTTTCAACGGAAATTGTGCGATTTCACGGGATTTGCCGTGGAAGGAGCGGGTAGAGGCCTTTTGTGAAGGCTATCGCAGTGCAAAAAAGCGGGGCGACGAAATCGGTCTGCAGGTGTTTTTCGGTCTGGAGACCAATTTTCACGGTCAGGAGTTTTTGTTGTACGGCTTATCCGAGGAGTGGCTTGCGGAGCAGGAGGATATGTTGTCCTGGAGTCCGAAGGAGCAGTTTGAAAAGGTGACTGCCGCAGGAGGGTTTGTGGTGCAGGCGCACCCGTACCGTGAGGCACCGTACATCCCGGAGGTAAAGCTTTATCCGGATTGCTGCGAGGCCTTTGAAATCAGTAATGCGTTAAATTCCGCCAGAGGCGAGGGCTTTAATGAAAAGGCGGCAGCTTATGCCGCAGAGCACGGGATTCACGGGACCGGCGGCTCGGATGCCCACGGCAGGGTACAGCTGCGGGGTGGTATGATTTTTGACAAGAAGTGGGAGAGTATTGCGGATTACATCGGGGCGGTACGAAAGGGCACCGGTTACCGCGTTATTACGGATTTTGTAGAAATGTAAGAGAGTGTTTTAGGAGGCTGTTATGAGCTTTTTTAGTAATTTTAAAAAGAAAAAGTCGGCACTGAGACGTGCGCGTATCAAGCGAAATAAAGTGTGGGGAAGATATTACCGGTTCTGGGACCGGGTAAGAGGTCTGTCCATTTTTAAGAGAAAGTGCTTGGCTTGCCCGATAGATCCGAATTTAGTGGTGTTTGAGGCCTTTAAGGGAAAGCAGTATACCTGCAGTCCGAAGGCGTTGTTTGAGGAAATGGTGCAGAATCCGGCCTATGCGGGCTATCGCCTCGTGTGGTCCTTTTCCGGCACCGTTATAAAGAACTATGAGTTTTTGAAGCAGTACCGCAATGTGACGTTGGTGAAAAAGGGATCGGAGAAGTACTATGAGGTCATGGCCACCGCAAAGTACCGTGTGACCAATTCCACCAACCCGAAGACCATTCCGGTGCGTAAGGGGCAGATTTATATCCAGACCTGGCACGGCACACCGTTAAAGCGTCTGGGCTGTGATATCGTACTGGAGGGCAACGGCTCCCAGAGCGTAAAGGAGATTCATAAGATGTACCGGGAGGAAGCGGATCAGTTTACCTATCTGCTGTCTCCGTCTGCCTATACCTCCGAAAAGCTGGCATCTGCTTATGCGCTTACGGAAGAGGAAAAGAAGAATAAGCTCATCGAGCTGGGCTATCCGCGGAATGTATTCCTGTTTAAGTATACCGAGGAGGATGTGGAGCGGATTAAAGAGTCTCTTCTGCTTCCGAAGGATAAGAAGATTATTTTGTATGCCCCGACCTTCCGTGACAAGACCTACGAGTACGGAAAGGGTTTCGAGTATCAGGTGGCACTGGATATGGAGCGTCTGCAGAAGCGCTTCGGCGATACGGCAGTGGTGTTACTGCGTGCCCACTATTTTGCGAACATGGAGTTTGATGCGGAAAAGTACAGAGGCTTTTTGTATGATGTGTCCGATTACGGCGACATCAACCATCTGTATGTCATCAGCGATTTGCTCATGACGGATTACTCCAGTGTTATGTTTGACTATTCCATTTTGCGCCGCCCGATGATTTTCTTTATGTATGACATTGAGGAATACCGCGGACAGCTGCGTGATTTCTATATTGAGCCGGATATTTTACCGGGACCGATCGTAACCACTCAGGATGCGGTGGAGGAGGAGCTGGAGAAGGCGCTGACGAAGCCGTTTGTATGCGACGAGCGTTACGAGGCTTTCTGTAAAAAGTTTACCTATCTGGATGATGCGGATGCGGCAAAGCGTGTATTGGCGGCAATTATTACGACCCAGGAACGTGCGGCAGAGACTCCGGCCGGTGTGAAGCGATACAGAAAGTGGCGTCGTTTCGTGGATAAGATAAAGCGTTGGACGAAAAAGATTACGGACGGGGGATTGCGCAGGATGCGTTATCCGAAGTATCTGGAGCGTCCGATGAAAGAGAAGGCTGTTCTGTTGGAGAATCAGCAGGGAAAGGCTATGGACGGTAACATCTATGCCCTTCTTTGTGAGCTGGCAAAGGGAGAGGAGTACCGCGAGTATACGTTGTACCTGACCTGCTTAAAGGAAAATAAGAAAGCGTTTCGCGCAAAGCTTGCGGCTTTGGGTATGGGAAAAGTGAAGCTTGTAGTGCGGAATTCCACTCCGTATAACAAGATTCTGGCAACCGCCAAGTATTTGATCAACGATACCTCTTTTGTGTTCCATTTCATTAAGCGGCCGGAGCAGGTATATCTGAATACCTGGCACGGCACACCGCTGAAAACCTTGGGTAAGAGCGTAAAGGAAGAGGCTCATACCATCGGAAACGTACAGAAGAACTTACTGGCAGCGGATTATTTGATTTTCCCGAACGAGTTCACCATGAATCGGATGGTGGAGGACTTTATGTTAGACAATCTCGGTACCGGCAAGGTATGGCTGACCGGCTATCCGAGAAACGAAGTGTTCCTGCAGGAGGCGGAAAGAGCGCAGTTACGTAAACGCTACGGTCTGGAAGGAAAGAAGGTCTATGCCTTTTTGCCGACCTGGCGCGGTGTGGTCGGCGGTGTGGTAAAGAAGGCACAGGTTAACGAGCTGACCACCTATCTGACGGAGTTGGATGCGGGCCTGCCAGAGGACTATGTAGTATATGTAAAGCTCCATGCCTTTAACGGCGCGGAAATGGACTTCGGTCAGTTTTCTCATATCCGTCCGTTCCCGGAGGATTGCGAGACCTACGAGTTCCTGGCTGCAACCGACGGATTGATTACCGATTACTCCAGTGTATTCTTTGATTATGCACTGACACGGAAGAAGATTATTTTGTTTACCTATGACGAAGAGGAATACGAGGCATCCCGTGGTTTCTACCTACCGCTGTCAAGCCTTCCGTTCCCACAGGCAAAGAAGGTAGAGGATCTGCTTTCTTTGATGTTAGCGGAAAAGAACTACGATGAGAAGGCGTTCTTGAAGGAATATTGTGCGTACGATCGCCCGGATGCGGCAAAGGCAATTTGCCGGAAGTTCTTGTTTGGAGAAGATATGGGAGTCAAGACCTGCGCGCTTCCGGATAACGGGAAGCGGAATGTGGTGATTTTCGGCGGTGCACTGTATAACAACGGTATTACCACCTCCCTGTTTAATCTACTGTCCCAGGTGGATAAGAAGGAGACGAACTATACATTACTGTACAAGATGGAGGATGTGAAAAAGCATCCGGAGGTACTGGAGAATTTGCCGGAGGGCGTGCATTATCTGGGCTTCTCCAACGGCCTCAGTCTCAGCTTTTGGGATTTTGTATTGTATAAAGTCTGGACGAAAAAGGGGCTGGTGCCGTACGGTATTATCGAGAAGATTTCGGATAAGATTGCAAAGAGAGACTCCCGCAGATTGTTTGCAGGCTGCCGGATGGATAAGCTGATTCATTTCAGTGGCTATTCCAACGATATGACCACCACCTTCCGGGGAGCATCCTGTAACAGAACCATCTATGTCCACAACGACATGGAAAAGGAAATCAGAGAACGCCGTCTGGTACGTACCGAGGTCATGGCGAGAGCCTACCAGGAGTACGACAGCGTGGCGGTGGTTACGGAAGACATCAAGTTCTGTGCGGAGCGTATCGCGAAGAAGCTTCCGGCCCGGACGGAGAAGACAGCGGAGTTTTCCGTGGCGAAAAACATCATCAATTATCAGCGGGTGCTGGATTTGGCGAAGCAGGAGATTTCTCTCGATATCCGTACC
Organism: Lachnospiraceae bacterium; assembly: GCA_045638305.1. Taxonomy (GTDB): domain Bacteria; phylum Bacillota; class Clostridia; order Lachnospirales; family Lachnospiraceae; genus SIG307. The sequence goes on along the minus strand of JAZUBD010000251.1, from coordinate 1,592 downwards.
AAGATGAATGTATCCGAGGAGCGCTTACAGGAGATTCTGGCAAGCAACAGCGTGAAGTTTATCAACATCGGCCGGTTCTCCCCGGAGAAGGGTCACGATAGACTGCTTGCGGCCTTTGATAAGATTCACAAGGAAAACCCGGATACGTATCTGATTATTGTGGGCGGCAGAGGTGCTCTGTATGAGGAGACCCTGGCAAAGGCCCAGGCACTTGACAGCTACGACCATATTGTGATTATATTATATTTACCGAACCCGTTTGCTCTGCTGAAACGGTGCGACTACTTTATCTTCTCCTCCCGCTATGAGGGCTTCGGTCTGGTGCTGGCGGAGGCGGATATCTTAGGCGTGCGTTGTGTGTCCACGGACATTCCGGGACCGCGCAGCTTTATGAAAAAGTACGGCGGCACCTTGGTGGCCGACAGCGAGCAGGGCGTATACGACGGTATGAAGCTGTGCCTTGACGGAAAGGTAACGCAGACACTTTCCGTCAACTATGAGGAGTACAACAAAGAAGCGGTGGCGGAGTTTGAACGGATTGCCGCAATGAAATAGGAGGATGTCAGAATGAAAAAGGTCATTACCTACGGAACCTATGATTTGTTACATGTAGGTCATATTAATTTATTGCGTCGCGCAAAGGAACTGGGAGACTATCTGATTGTGGTGCTGTCCAGCGACGAATTCAATGCCATCAAGCATAAGACGGCGTACCATCCTTACGAGGCCAGAAAGACCATCCTGGAAGCCATCCGCTACGTGGATGAGGTCATCCCGGAATATACCTGGGAGCAGAAGATTCAGGACGTGGTAGATAACCAGGTAGACGTATTTGTCATGGGGGACGACTGGAAGGGCCAGTTCGATTTCTTAAAGGATTACTGCGAAGTGGTTTATCTTCCGCGGACGGAGGGAATCTCCACCACGAAGATAAAGAGCGATTTGAACGCGAAGAAGTAAGAGAAAATAAAAAGCTGCCGCAAGTACGAAAGAAAGTAACTGCGGCAGTTTTATTTTGGGAGAAAACCTAAACTGTGAAATGAATAATGGCAGTTTAATACGGACTATCAAAATGCTCCTCCGCATATTTTACCGCCTCTTCCAGTGTCATGCCGGTGAAGGTCTGGGCGCCGAAGTTGCGTCCGGATTTTTTGTCGTCTACGAAGACACCCACTACGATGCCCGGGATGGTACTTTCCGGCGCATTCGGTGCGTGAGGACCGCCAAGGTCCGTTCTACACCAGCCCGGATCGGTCAGATTGATCATGACATCGGTACCTTGTACGGTATGTCCCAAATCGATCGTAATCTTATCCAAAGCCGCCTTGCTGGCGGAATAGCCGGCCTGGTACGGGTCCAGGGCAATGCCGCTGGTGGTGTTTAAAATACGGCCGAAGCCCTTTTCGATCATACGCGGCAGATAGTGATAGCAAATCATGGCCGGGGCAATGGTATTAATCTTGAAGCTTTCCGTATAATCGGAAACCGGAGTGCTGAAATAGTCCACACGGTAGGCAATCTGCAGTCCCGCATTATTTAACACGATGGAAACCGGAGTCTCCTTTGCATCGATATCCGCAAGCATCTGCTCC
>JAZUBD010000250.1:0-1947 GCA_045638305.1 Lachnospiraceae bacterium | reverse complement strand
GGTCTTAAGGATACCACGTTCTCCCACGGATCATGGAGCAGATTCGTAATAATCGTAAATATACGCTCGATAATTACCAGCTCGATCTCCGAAAAATCTCTGGACTTATCAAGAGGAAGTCCGGGACCTCCCAACATACGGTCAACAATCGCAAAACCGAGATTGTCGGACAGTTCGATAATAATATTGCCCTCCAACGGTTTAAAATCAACGATACCGAGCAAAACCGGATTGGAAAGTGCGTTGGTAAACTCCGAATAAATAACCGCCTCGGAGTTCATTACCTCAACGTTTACCGTCTTTCTTAAATACGCCGGCAAATGGGTCGATAACAAACGCCCGTAATGCTCGAAAATAATCTCAAGAGTACGGAGGTGATCTCTGGAAAACTTTGTCGGACGATTAAAGTCATAGTTTTTTACCTGCTTCTCCGCCGTCCCTTTCATTTCCTCCGCGTCTATTTCACCGCTACTGAACGCCGCAAGCAGGTCATCTATTTCTTTTTGGGATAATACGTCACCCATACCGAAACCTCCCTACGTTGCTACTGAATGATTACCTACTACTATCATACCACATATTGTGCAAAAAATCATCAAAAACTTTTAATTTCCACCATAAACTTGAAGTGTAACTTCGATGATACAGTCGGACTGGAAAATCGCCTGAACTTTCTCCAGCGCATCCTTTTCGATATCCTCGTAATACAACGGAATCTCGGCCGTCATGTAGTCACCGGTAATTTTACTTACCTCTGCGGTAATCTTTGACTTCTTACCTTCGATTAACGGCTGCACCGTTGCGTAATCATCATGCTTCTTGTTCAGCGTAATGGTAATATTCGCCAAAGCCACATTCGGCTCGCCTGCATTTGCCTTTACGTTTACATACTCCTTCTGGAATACGTATTCTTCCTGATCCGCCGGCAAAATTTCACCGTAATTCTTGCCGATACCTGACTCGGTCTCTAACTCTACCGCAGCCACGATCTTCTCAATCAAAGCATCCGTACGCTTTGCCTTCGGAACCACCGTAAACACCAATACCGCCAATAAGGTGGTATTGATTAACGTTGCCGCCAAAATCACCACTGCAAGCATATTTCTCTTCATATACGCTACCTCCTTTGATACTGCCTTACTGTAACGCTTCTATCCTGTCTTCTACTTTGTCGGGGTGTAAATCCGGAACTCGATTCTCCGGTTTTTCCTACGTCCGTCTTCCGTGGCATTGGTATCCACCGGCTCCCGTTCTCCCATTCCGGAGAAGGAAACCTTAGAAGCATCCAGATTCTTATTCGCAATCAAATACTGTGCCGTTTCAATGGCACGGGCCGCGGACAAATAATCATTGTCCTTATACGGACCGGACTTAATCGGCGTATTGTCCGTATGTCCGATGATTTCGATGCCGAAATTATCGTATTCCTTTAATATGTCACCGATTTTAAGCAATACGGGTTTTGCATCTTCTTTAATGTCTGCTTTGTTATCCTCGAATAATACAGAGCCCTTTACTTCGATTCTAACGAAATTGTAGGACGAATCCATACTGAACTCTACGTTTTCTCCAAGGTTATAGCGCTGTGCAAGCTCATACACCTCGTCATATACCGCAGAGGAGGCTTCCTGTTTTTGTTCCTCAAGAATTTCCTCAATATGCTCCAGTTCTTCTATGGTACCTTCCAACTCCGCTACCTTTTGCTCGTAATATTCCAAGAGTTTTTCCGTATTTCCTTCATTCTCAAAAATATTCTTCTCCGGTGTATCGGAATCGGACTTTTCTCCCATGGTATTTTTGTGTTCATCCAGATTGTTTAACTGGGTGGCTCCGTTTGCCACCAGATTTCCGTCTCCGAAAAACGCGCCGCCCGCTTCAAAAATACTGAAGGTGCTGGCAAAAGACTGGGCCATCTCATTAAACTTTGCAGTATCTACCGAGGACATG
>JAZUBD010000249.1:0-18354 GCA_045638305.1 Lachnospiraceae bacterium | reverse complement strand
CACAGAAGGTCGCAATAAGGAAGCCGATTGCAGATATCAAATGCATGTTTTTCTTTTTTAACTTAACTTCCACAATCTCTTCTTCTTTTTTCTTCACAACCGGAATATCCGCATCACTCTCATAGTCATCATGGAGTAAGTAATCGGAGGACACCTGAAAGCATTCACATAATCCCAACAGATTTAACATATCCGGTGTCGATTCTCCCGATTCCCAGCGGGATATTGCCTGTCTGGATACCCCCAGTTTTTCCGCAAGCTGTTCCTGGGACATTCCCTTACCTTTTCTTAATGCAACCAATTTTTCTTGAAATTTCATTTAAACTACCTCCCTCATTTCTTCCTTTGTTACCCTTATTATACCGAATCCTGCCGAAATCGTCTATCACGCAGATGTAACATTTCCGCAAGCGCATGTAACATTATCGGATTATCAAAAAACAGTTAACATGTACTATCTTATTATGATATAATACAGTTTAAAGCAGGCTTTGGGATAGCAACGGTAATATATGGTATTTCACCGGGAGGGGATTTGTATGAAAACGAAAAGCGGAAGCGGTAACAAAAGTAATTCGTCTGACTGGACTGTATGTCATGACGAAAACAGTGGAAAATATACAGCAAAAACTGTCTTCGGTTCACATGCCGGTCACTGGTTCCGGCTGTATGAAATTACCAAGGATATTTTTGAGAAAGTCGGAACCTTTGAAGAAGATGACTATTTATCAGAACGATTAATAAAGGATAACGGAAGGCTTTTATTTGAAGATTCCTATGATAAGTATTGTGGCTGGCCTACGCTTCAAGTAGAAGATACGAATTATAGATCTTTATGTGGTTGGGCATTTAATGACAATGAAGAACATATTTTAAATTATACCCAAGATGAAGAAGATAAGGCATTGTCTGAGCTTGCACAAACTATATTTGTCGCATACAACAGTTCGTACAAGCCTAACCTTACCGGAGAAACCGGTTTTTCAAACGAATGCGGATATTATTATATAAAACACATAAGAAATAAATTTTCCCTTATCTATGTTTATACAGAAAGAGGCAACCAACAATCCAAAGTTCGTTATACAACAGAGCGTATCAATGAACTTATTCCTGCAATGTTTCTTTTCATACATCCTTCAGAAAATCATGTTGAGTGGTCAGACATTGCTGAAAATGATGCTGTATTAACAGCCTTACGTAATAAATATGATACTGATACATTGAAGGTCCGTTACTACGAATTTCATCCCAACTTAGGAGAATCCCTGGTGTGTTCCGAACTTATAAACGGAACTTGGGAGGATGGATATTATAGCTTCTATAAAACAAAAGACGGAACCTTAAAAAGGCAATTCAGCAAAAGATAAGAATAATGTTACAACACCACCATCAAAAAGGAGAAAAATGTTACAGAGACAGAGAAAGCCGCGCATCCGCGCGGCTTTCCATGACTTCTTCTCTAATTATTCATCTCTTAATTTACTTCCTCTTCACCGGTCGTAACACCTCATACCCGATTCCCTCCGGGTAATGTCTCTGGTAGTCCTGACAGGCTTCCTCATTCCACTCGTAGCATGTGTTCCCATGCTTTGCCGGGTCGTAATTCCAGGCAAGGCCCTCTACTCTGCCCATAACCTCACCGTTGTCCTTCAAGAAATCAAACGGCGGGTGATAGAATACCAGATAGTCGCTGGCCGGAATGCTTCTGATTTCAAAGCCTTCCGGAATTTCACCGGTATAGTCCTCCGGTACGCCGAAGCCGTAGAAATAGCCCTTCTTGCCGTTTTCGTAAAACCATCCAGCGGTATGACCGGTGACAATCGGATGGGATACGTGGCTCATACTGTCGATGATGCCGCACACCGTATCGCAGTCGTGACGACCCCAAAATGTTCCGTAATCCGATGCTTCGATATCCCAGATGCCGATGTATTTGTGGGCCGGAATATGTTCTACCCGCACCCGTGCTTCCGTTAATGCTGTTGTATTCATGGTCGGTTCTCCTTTATTCGTATAATGTTGAGGAAAGAATACCACTTGCAGATTCGCAAGACGTACCGGTCGCGGGTTCTTCCGATAGGCCGCCGGTGTACACCCGTAGGCACTCACAAAAGCCCTCGTCAGAGCTTCCTGGGAAGAGTAGCCGTATTTCACTGCGATGTCCAGAATCCGTTCCTTCGTATCCCGGATTTCTAATGTCGCCATGGCAAGACGACGTCCCGCAATGTAATTTTTCACCGTCATTCCCACAATCTCATGGAATTTTGTAGACACATAGTAGGGCGAATATCCGATTTCCTCCGACATTTGAAGAAGACTCGGATTCTCCGTCAAATGCGCCTCAATCCAGTCAATCATGCGTTGTATCGTCTCGTTCCATTCGTACAAGCCGGTTCCCTCCTTTCCCCCTAAGGATAGCACAACCGATTTTCTAAAATCTTGATATTAGTTGCGAAAATCTAAGACAGTCCTTTCTTAAATCCGCTCCGTTCTTCCCACCTTTGCCTCGGTCGAAACCTCCACCTGTTCGCTATACTGCACCAGTTCAATCTCGCAATCCGCGCCGATGGCTACCACACGACCGGATACACGCCGACATACCACACCTTCCAGTGCAATTTCATCTCCTTCAATGGAATTGTTTACACATACCGTCCCCACTGTAGTTCTCTTAATCAAGGATGTGAACAGAGGCAAACGCGATTTCTTCTTTTTCTCTTCTCCGTGGCGCTTATAAATCGCAATCTTGCTACCGCCGATGCTTCCCACTTCCATGCTCTTTTCAAACTCGATGTCCACTTCCTCGGCATTTAACAGGCCCTCGCAATCAAGAGCACCGCGAATCTTTGCAAGCTCCGTCTCCACATCGCCGGACACTCTGCCGTTTCCGGAAATCTGAAGCTGCTTGCATCTCACATCGCCGCCGCAACGCATACCTCCGGAAATCGCAATCTTCTCTGTTGCCTCTACATCCCCACCAAAGGAAGTCCCGCCGGAAATCGCCACATTTCCCGCCGATACCTTCCCGGAAAAGGCACAACTGCCGGAAATATGAAAATCCTTCTCGCAAACAACATTACTGCCGTTTGCGGACCCGGATACATACAGGCTCTTACAACGCACCGCATCCCCCAGCTGTGCACTACCGCTCACTCTTATCGTATCATACTCTCCCGGCGTAATATGGCCGCTTCCCGAAATATTTAAATCCATCTCTAATCTCCTTTCTTGCCGACGCTCCCGCCGGCCACCTGCAATTCATTTCCTAAACTCCGCTCCGTATGCTTCCTTTTACACATCCCCGTCATCGGTCTGTCTACACAGCTCGGACTTTTCCGACTAACCCAGGAGTTCCTTCGTCACATCTCTTACTTCACCCTTGCCGTCATCCAACAACACCTGCTGTATCTCACTTACGTAAAAGGTCTTATCTCCATACAAAGTCTTCACCGTCAGTACCGCCTTTGCTTCCGATTCTTTGTGAAACTGCTTTGACAGTTCATCCAGGGAAAAATCATCCTTCTGATTCTGAATCAGTTCCACCCGTTCGCAAATCAACTCCTTCGGAAAAAAGGTCTCCTGGCCGGTCACGGTAGCCTTCTTTAAAAACCACTCTTCAGGAATCAAGCCTTTACGTTTCCAACGGTACAGCGCACCGTAAGAAATCCGGTAACGTTCCAAAAGCTCCTTCTTGGAAATCAATTCTTCACCCATGGGCGCCTCCTTTCGTAACATTGTTACGTCTTGTGTTTATAATAACATAACAATGTTACGCTGTCAACTTCTTTTTTAATGCACTCATTTCGTCCGTAAATTCACGGACGGACAATGAATTATAATTCTAATTAATTCACCTCTTCGTCTTGACATCCGCAAAAAACCTCGTATAATAGGAAAAGGGGCTTTCCCTTTTTCTTTTTGTAAAAAACGTTTGCGGTTGTTTCCCGGAAAGAATCGGTTCCCCGTTCCAAGTGACTCACCGCACAGAAAAGGAGCTATACATACAGTTATGTCAAACACAAAACTAATTACAGACTACACCACCGGCAGTGTACCGAAAAGCCTTATTCGCTTTTCCCTGCCCTTTATGCTATCCAATGCCCTACAGGTGATCTACTCCCTGGTCGATATGCTTGTCGTAGGACAGGTGCTCGGTACTAACGCTGTTTCCGGTGTCACTAACGGTAGTACCGTTGTTATGTTTATGACCATGGTAGGCTTGGGCTTCTCTAACGGCGGACAGATTTACATTGCACAGCTCATCGGCGCAAAACGCAAAAAGGAGCTGAATAACGCCATCGGCACCCTGTTTACCCTTGTACTCAGCCTGGCGGTTGTTCTGACCGTTGTGGGCGTATGCATCGGTATTCCGGTATTGAACCTACTCAAAACACCGGCTGAAGCTTATGATCATGCCTGGAACTATTTGCTTATTTGTACCCTGGGTAATGTATTTACCTTCGGCTACAACATGGTGTCCGCCGTACTCCGCGGTATGGGCGACTCCAAGCGTCCGTTTATTTTCGTATTGATTGCTTCCATCCTGAACCTGATTCTGGATATCCTGTTCGTAAGATTCTTAAACATGGGTACCTCCGGTGCCGCATTAGCAACCATTATGGGACAGGCTGTGGCCTTCATCTACGCATTGATTTACTTGTATAAGAGAAAGGAATCCTTTGGCTTTGACTTTAAGAGAAAGAGCTTTGCCATCGACAAAACCGCTGCAAAGCACCTGTCCCGCCTGGGCGTACCGTTAGCCATCCAGAGCGGCGCCATCAATCTTTCCATGATGTACGTAAATTCTCTGGTAAATCAGGTACACGTTACGGCGTCCTCCACCTTCGGTACCGGTGTTAAGATTGACGACGTGGTAAACCGTATCACCTACGGCCTTACTCTGGCGGGAAGCTCCATGATCGGACAAAACGTTGCCGCAAACAAGCAAAAACGTGCCGCATCCGTGGTAAACTGGATTTTGATTTTCAGCGGTATCTTCTATGCATTGTTTGCCGTAATCCTTCTTCTCTTCTCCGAGGAATTGTTCGGTTTCTTTAAGAGAGAAGAAGATGTCATCAATCCGGAATACATTAAGCAATTCGTTATTGCAGCCATTATCAGCTTCCCGGGTATGCTTCTGATGCGCGGCACCAATGCCCTGATGAACGGCATCGGTAATTCCAAACTGAATCTGGTATTCGGTCTTTTGGACGGCGTAGTACTTCGTATCAGCTTAAGCTACATTCTCGGTATTGCCATGAACCTCGGCCTGTTCGGATTCTTCTTAGGCTACGGTCTGGCTGCCTACGGTACCTCTATCCCGGGCATCATCTACTACCTGTCCGGAAAGTGGAAGAATTACCGGATGCTAAAGACGGAAAACGAATAAGTCCTCTGTATCTCCGGAAGCACGTTCCATACAAACATAAAACAACGGGTTGCTCTGTATCTCACGTACAAAGCAACCCGCTTTCTGTTATAGTTCTGTCAAGCCCCACCTGACGGAACCGTTCCTATCCATTAGATATTCTTCACCAAATCCATATACAGCTCCGCTTCTCCGATAACCGGATGGTTTGCCAAAGCCTTTTCCATGTCCATATAGAGCTGCTCCGCCGTTTCCTGCTTTCTGTTCGCCAGCTTCTTCGGAAGCTTCCCCTTTTTGGAATATACGAGCCAGTCGATGAGCTCCCGCTCCTCTTCCGTAAGCAAGGTACAATACGCATACTTTACACGTAAGATCGACATGTCCTTATTTTGTAAGAACACCGGCATCAGCACTGCCCGGGTAGCTGCCACTTCCTCTAGCGGAGCATCCTCCCGAAGCATACAATACACCTTCTCCAAATCAAAGGTATTCATAAACGCGAGCGGCAATTTCTCTTCCTGCAGTTCCATCGTTCCAAGCCATTCCTTTGCTTGTACAAACTCGCCCATCAGTAAATACCGGTAATACTTCATCAGTCCCACAAAACAGGTCAGTGCGTTTAACGGCGTGTCGCTATCCAAAACAAAAGACGCCTCCGGCATATCCTTTACGGACACACCGTCACTCATCATAGCATTCATCTTTAGCTGTAAATAGAACGCTCTCTGATTCGCCCGTGACTGCTTGCAGAGCAGACAATTCTTGCCGTCATTCGGAATCCCCATACTCATGGGAATGATATTCGTAAGTCCTAAAATCACACCTGTAAAGATAAAGATACCGGCAGCCCAACCCACCAACGGGCTATGAATCAGGAATAACAACGCCGCCAACAGACTGGTTATTATATTCAATACACCGCCGCCCAGATTATACCAGACATACGGGTACTTTCCGTCCTCCTTCCACTCCGGCGGAGCCATCAGGCACTGCCCCGGAATGCCCTTTACCTTTAATTTCTTCCGGATAATTTTTCCGTCCTTTTTCACCAACGTGAAAGAAAGCACGCGGAAGGACAAAAAATCATACCCGGTCAGCATTCCGAACACCATATGGCCGGCCTCATGAATGATAACATGTATCATCGACATAAGGTAAAACCAGAGAATCCCGGCAAATACATACAACAATTCCAGCCCATCCTTCAACGGAAACGGCGGCCGGATTTTAAACGTTTCCGCCCCTGTGTCCATAAGAAAAACAGCAAAGCCTCCCAAACATCCGCCGAACACAAAGCAAATCAGGAAAAAAATCCACGACCCTTTGTTACTCTTTTTCCGAAGCGCTTTCTTCTCCTTCACAAGCTCTGTATAAATCGCCAGCTGTTCCGGCGTAATACTCTCTTTTACAGTCATAAAAGTACCTCCCTTTAAACTAAGGCAGAGCCTCTGCCCTGCCTTACCAGTTTACCAGTTTTTTACTTAAATATCAACTGTAGGAAATTATAAAGTCCCAAATTGGCTACCTGAGTGTCATGACCTCCCGGCACCACCTGCATCATCAGATTTTTACCGTTTACCACTTTGTCCGTCAGCTCCGGAAGAGGATTCAGCGCATAGTATCCCGCCCAAAAACAACCGTTGTCCATATCACCGCAAACCTCGTAAATATAGCCGATTTCATAAGACTCAAACGCATCTAAACATTTCACAATTTCTTCCGCTTCATAGGTTGCGGTTGCCGGAGAAAAGGCGCCGTAATATCCGATTAAATCATAGCACTCACACAAGCCGATATTAATCGCCTGCATGGCTCCGAAGGAAAAGCCCGCGATGGCACGATGATCTCTGGCTGCCGTCGCATCGTATCCTTCTGCACTATACTCCGCATAAGTGGCATAATTGGCATCGATATACGGAATCAAATCCTCACGAAGTTCTTTTCCGAAATCCTTAAACCCATTATAAGAATCCGCCCGATTGGCCACATGTACACCGGTTCTTCCGTTGGCGGCCACCACAATTAACGGTTCGATATCTCCGTAATAAATCAGGTTGTCCAATACCAGCTTTGCCGAAGAAAACTCCTTGTGAAGCCCCCACTCCGTCTCGTCACCGCCACCGCTGTGCATCAGAAAGAGCACATTGTACTGCTTTTCGCTATCATAACCGTAAGGCAAATACACATAGGCCGGTTTGGTCATTTCTTCCCCTGTTCCGTAATAATCCTTTGTAGTATAGGTGATTTCCTCCACCGTTCCGGATGCATTCTTCTTAAGTTTCCGGTACTCTGCAGGGATCTCTATTCCTTCATTTTTTGCCGGTGCATGGGTCGGCTCCGGCGTAGCGGTAGGTGCCTCTGTCGGGACCGGTGTAGCGGTTGTCTCCGGTTGTTCTGTCACCGCCCCCTCTCCTCCCGGTTGCTCCGGCGCTACCGTCGCCGTACTCTCCGGAGCGGGCATCCCGTCGTCTTTTCCTCCTGCCGTGCCGCATGCTGCCATAGCGCATAACATAACTCCGGCGAGCACTCCTGCCATCCATCTCTTTCGTAACTTCCTCATCCTTGTCTCCTCCTCACTTCGTACCGCCAAACAGTACTCATCTACTTAAAAATCAATTGCACAAAATTATACAACCCCAACTGCGCTACGGTTATGGAATGGGACCCCGGAACCACCTGCAGCATCATATTCTCTCCCGTTACCACCTTATCCGTAAGCTTCGGTAATTCCGCAAATGCGTCACGGGCCAAATAAAGACACCCATCCAGGTTTCCGCATATGGAATAAATATAATTAATCTCGTAAGGTTCAAAGGACTCTAAGCAAGCCGCAATCTCCTCCGCATTGTAGGTGGTATTACCCGCCGCAAAGGAGCCGAAATAGCTCATAATATCCAAACACTCGCACAGTCCGATGTTTACCGTCTGCATCCCTCCGAAGGAAAATCCTGCCATAGCACGATGATCTCTTGCTTCTGTCAAATCATATCCTGCCGGGTCATACTGCCCGTAGGTAGCATAATTGGCATCGATATACGGAATCAAATCATTTCGAAGCTCCAGCCCAAAATCCTTAAACGCAGTGTGATCCTGAGACCCTTTTGCATAATTCACACCGGTTCTTCCGTTTGGAAATACCACAATTAACGGTTCAATATCCCCATAATAAATCAGATTATCCAGTGCCAGACGCAGCGAGGACAACGTATGCTGAATGCCGAACTCACTCTGGTCTCCTCCTCCGCCGTGCATGACAAAAAGAACGTTATACTGCTTTTCAGTGTCGTATCCGGCCGGAAGATATACATAGGCCGGCTTTATCACCTCTTCCCCGTTTCCGTAGTAATCCTTTGTGGTATAGGTAATTTCTTCCACTGTTCCGGCCGCATCCTTTTTCATCATGCGATACTCCGCCGGAATCTCTATGCCTTCATTTTTTGCCGGGGTGTGCGTCGGCGTCGGAGACGGTGCCTCTGTAACTGCCGGCGTAGCGGTTGCCTCCGGTATGGATGTAACATCCGGGTGCTCCGTCAAGGCTTGCGTCGCCTCCGGGGCTACGATAGCTGTCATCTCCGGAGTAGGATCCCCGGTCTCTTCCCCTCCTGCCGGACCACATGCGGCAATACTGCACAACAGCAATACCAGACCGATTCCCAACAATTTTCGCTTCTGTCCCTTTCGCATTCCCTCCGTCTCCCTTCTGTCAAACGCTTCAATAAGTAAATATTATTTACTTACATTGTAGCATTCGACACATCTTTTGTCAACAGAATTTACTTGTAGAATAAAAAGAAAGCGGACTGCCCTTTCAGACCGTCCGCCTCATATTTTTGCGATTTTTCATTTTACTTAAATACAATCTGCGCAAAATTGTACAGACCAAGATTCCATACCTTATGGTCGTGCCCCCCCGGAACCTCGTGCCACATGAAGTTCTCGCCGTCGGTAATTCTGTCGGATAATCCGTCCAGGCCGTTTACCACTGCCTTTGCGCTTGCCAATGCGATTCCGTCACTGAGACCGCAGATGTTATAGAAGTAGTTAATCTCATACTTCTCATCAAATGCCGCAATCTTCTCTTCAACCACCTTTGCCTCATAGGAGGTCGGTGCTGCGGAGAATGCGCCGAAGTAGCTGATAATGTCAAGGCACTCGCACAAACCGATGTTGATGGTCTGCATACCTCCCATGGAAAGACCTGCCATGGCACGATGGTCACGTGCCGCGGTCAAATCATACCCGTTCTCGTCATACTCCGCATAGGTGGCAAAATTTGCATCAATGTACGGAATCAAATCGTTTCTGAGCTCCTGACCGAAAGAATAGAAGGACATCATGTTAGCATCGCTCGTATTCTTGTAATTTACACAGGAGCGTCCGTTCGGAACTACGATAATAAACGGCTCAGCTTCACCGTAGTACATCAGATTGTCCATCGTACAGCGAATATCATCAAGTAAACCGTTAATACCCCACTCGTCCTCGGTTCCGTTTTTACCATGCATCAGGTAAAGTACGTTGTACTGACCGTTTTCATCGTACTGTGGCGGCAGGCATACATACGCATGCTTTGTAATCTCTTCACCGTTGTCTGCGTAAGCATAAGTAGTATACTCTATATCCACAACCTTACCCGCATAGTCCTTATTAAACTTTGTATACTCTCGTGGGTAACCGTTGGTCTCCAGCTTCGCCGGCTCATGTACCGGTACCGGAGTCGCGGTCGGCACAGGCGTCGCCGTCGGTTCCGGGGTCGGTTCCGGAGTCGCAGTCGGTGCCGGAGTTTCGGTTCCCTTAACCGCCATGGTAACGCCCGCTTCTTCACTGCCGTCTCCTCCGCCGCATGCCATCATGCCGCAAAGCATCGTCAAACAACAAATGCCCGCAAATAATTTCTTCATTTTCATAGTAATGCTCCTTTTTCTTTCTCTCTATAACAACCGTTTCCGGCTATTATTCCATCCCCTTAAGCGCCTTTAAGGCCTCATAATATGCATCCTTGCGGACACATGCCCGGTTAAACAATCCGCAATACGGACCGTTCATGGAGTAACTATAGTCATTCTTACTCATCATCGGGTCATCGCAAATGCCCCAGATGGATACGTTCTCTAAGAAGTCCCCCTCCTCATTCAAACGCTTGTACATAGCAAACAGCTTCCCATAAAACTTTGCATGATTCTCCATCTCGCTCTGCTGGAAGTTACGTACCGACATCTCGGTCACATGTACCTTTACGCCCAGCTCGCGGAACATACGGATGGCCTTTTCAATCCGGACAATGTCCTGATTGTTCATGCAACCAGACTGCTGTCCGTAACCGCCGATATAACTCTGCATACCGATACCGTCACAAAGCTGCTTATAAGTACCGTCGGCATTTTTTTCGTAGCTGTTAATGCTCTTTACCAGCTCGATAATCGCGTCTCGCTTGCCGTCATAGAAGGTGTTGTAATCGTTGTAATACAGCTCGATGGATACCTCCGGATTCTTCTTCTGAAGCTTCTCCACCGTCTCTCTTGCACAAGCAAAGGCAAACTCTACATAATCCTCTCCGATAATGGTGTTGAACATATTCTCGTCGCCGTTACGGTAGGTTCTCACATGACGCGGGTCATCTGCCCGGTAATCTCCGCCGTCTCCTACTGCCTCATTGACTACATCCCAGCAGTAAACCACGCCCGGGAACTTCTCCTCGAAATGAGTTACCACCTCATCGATATAATACTTCACGCGGGCCTTTAAGGTCGCTTCATCCACATACGCACCGTCACTTTGATAGCCCTCACGGTAAAACCAATCGCTCATATACGCGTCCCAAACCAGCACATGACCGCGCATCTTGAGACCATTCTCCTGTGCAAAACCTACCAACGCATCTGCCTGGGTATAATCCATCACCGGCATACCGTCCGGATTCTGCTGGGAAGCCCCCTGCTGAAGCAATGAATAGGCCTTCATTTCGTTACCGGTGGTCAAAACGTCAAACTCCTTTTGCACCATCGGAATATAATAATTATTACTCAACTGATCGTAATTGATTACCGTACCGAAGGTAAAACCGTTCTCTTTTGCGGCATCTTTCATATACTGACTCTCCAAAGGCGGCTCCTTAAAGGCTAACTGTACAAAGTTATAAAACCCTAAGTGGCTGACATAATCCGAATGAGTGCCCTTTACCGGATGCCATTTAAAATTGGTACCTTCCGTCAAACGATCGGTCAAACCATCAAGTGTTGCCGATGCGGCACTGGCACTCCAATACGCCGTGGTATCGTCCGTTCCGCAGATGCTGTAGAAATATCCCACCTCATACTCCGGGAAGTCGTTTTCTAAAATCTGCACAATCTTTGCCGCATCGTAGGACGTCGGTGCCGCAGAAAATGCTCCGAAATAGCTCATAATATCCAGGCACTCGCACATACCGATATTAATGGTCTGCATACCTCCCATGGAAAAGCCCGCCATGGCACGATGCTCTCTTGCCGCTGTCAAATCATATCCGTTTTCGTCATATTCCCCGTAGGTGGAATAATGGCTGTCAATGTACGGAATCAGATGATTCCGAAGCTCCTGTCCGAAGGCATAAAATGCCTCCTGCCCGCCGCCGGTTCTTCCGTTGGGCGTCACCACGATAAACGGTTCGATTGCTTCGTAATAAATCAGATTGTCCATAATCTTTTTTATCTTACAGGACGCCTCGTTTAACTTCCATTCCGCTTCGCTTCCGCCGATACCATGCATCAGGTACAAAACATTGTACTTCTTGCTCGTATCATAATTCGGAGGAAGATATACATAAGCATACTTTGTATTATCCTCTTCGCCGCCCAAATGATACTTCTTGGACTGATACTCGATATGCTCTACCGTTCCTTCAAATCCCTCGTGCTTTTCCAAATACACATTCGGGATTCCACCGTCTTCAATCTGAATCGGCTTTCTGGTCGGCTCCGGCTTAGGAGTCGCGGTCGCCTTTGGCGCCTCTGTCGGAGTCGCCGTCGGTTCCGGAGTTACTTCTTCCGTAATCACAGGAGCCTCCGTCGGCTTCTCCTGTCCCGCTTCTTTTCCTCCGCATGCTGCCATACTTCCGAGAAGCATGGCGAAGCACAAACCGATTCCCAATAATCTCTTCGCTTTTCTCATTGCTCTACACCTTTCTCTTTATACTGCCGAAGCACACCTGATTATGCCAGATTCTCTGCCAGACGACCTAACAAGCAAATCAGCTGGTCCCGCTCCTCTTCGGAAAAACCGGCAAATCCCTTTTCTTCGATTTCCTCTACCACACAATTTACCTGCTCCGCAAGGCGTCTGCCTTCTTCTGTCAGATAAATGCGGAAGGCACGTTTTCCGCCGGATACGTGGTCCACTTCCTTACGAATCATACCGCGCTTTTCCATGTTGGACAAAAGAACCACCATGGTGGCCGGCTCCACATGACAAAGAGCCGCCAGTTCTTTCTGTAAATACCCTTCCTGCACCCGAAGACTGGATAACACCTTCGGCTGACCCGGAGACAAATCCAGTTCACGGAACCCGCTCCAACAACTCTTCTGATGAGCGGCCGACGCACTCAGTAATGATACAATCAACTGTTCTCTCATTCTTCCCTCCAAACTACCTTCCTGTTTTCCGCCGCCCTCAAAAAAGAGCGCCGCATAAGCAACTTGCAAACTGATTAGAAACCTAATTTATATAGTTTAATTATACTTGGTTTTTGAAAAAAGTCAAGTAATACAATGGTTAGGGCGATAAGCATGCAAGCCACGCTTTGCCCTACACGCACACAAAAGGAGACCGTGCTTCTACGGTCTCCTCTGCTTCCGAATTGTAATCCGTTATTCTTCCGTCTTTGTCATTGCTTCCAACACCTTATAATAGGCATCCTTTTTCTTACAATCCTTATCAAACAGTCCGCAATACGGAGAGTTCTGACGATAATTGTCATTCCACTCACCCAGACTCGGATCATCCGTGATACCCCAGATAGAGATATTGGTCAGCATACGCTCCTTCTCGTTTAACGCCACGTACATATCAAACAGCTTGCCGCAAAACTCCGCGTGCTCCGCCATTAGGGCTTCATCGTAGTTACGAACCGCCATTTCCGTCACATGTACTTCAACACCTAAGGAATGATACTTCTCAATGGCTTCCTTAATCATCTCGATATGAGACTCTTCTAAACAGCCCTCCTGCTCACCGTAACCGCCGATGTAGCTCTGTAAGCCCACACCTTCGCAAAGCTTACGGTAATTGCCGTTGGCATCCTTCGCGTAGTGATTGATGCTCTTTACCACTTCGCAAATGGAATCTCTCTTTTCCGGGAAATAGGCATTGTAATCATTGTAGAATAGCGTAATACTTACCTCCGGGTTCTGTCTCTGCAGCTTCTCCACCACATCCTTTGCACAGAGGAAGGAGAATTCTACATAGTCATCACCGATGATATTGTAGAACTGGTTTTCCGTCGTACCGCGCAAGGTACGGATATGACGGGCATCGGAGGCATCGTAATCCTTTTCGCTGTCGCCTACCGCCTCATTTACAACATCCCAGCAATACACCACACCCGGGAATTCCGTCTCAAAGTGGGTAATTACCTTCTCTATGTAATACTGCAAACGCTTCTTCATGGTAGCCTGGTCCACATACGGTCCGTTATTGGTGTAACCTTCTCTGAAAAACCAGTCACACATATAGGCATCCCATACCAGCACATGTCCTCTGACACCGATACCCAACAGCTCTGCCTTGGAAACAATGGCATCTGCCTGAGAGAAATCGATGGCAGGCATCCCGTCCGGGCTTGCCTGGGAAACACTCTGATTCAGCATGGAATACGCCTTCATCTCGTTGGCTGCGGTAACACTGTTAAAATCGTCCATTACCATCATCACGTAATTCAAATCCCGGTCGGAATAAGCGCTTACCACCGTACCGAAGCTGAAACCGCAATCCGCAGCAGCATCCTTTAAGGACCCTTCAAGCTTCACCACCGGCTCCTTCGTCGGTTCCGGCGTCTCCGTTACCTCCGGTGCATCCGTCACTTCCGGGGCTTTCGTCGCCTCCGGGGTCTTTGTTGCCTCCGGGGTCTTTGTCTCTTCCGGGGCTTCGGTTGCCTTCGGCGCCTCCGTCGGTGCCGTTGTAGCCGTCACTTCCGGCGTCGGATCACCGCTCACCGGTGCATCCGTATTCCCGCAGGCTGCCATACCAAGCAACATAGTAAGGCAACAAGCTCCTGCTATCATTTTTTTCACTAACTTACGCATTTTCTATCCGTCCCTTCTCCGTAACAAACATTCCGCAGTTCTAAAACACTGGCGGACAGAGCTTTGTAAACTCTCCATGTACTATTGTATCTTGTTTTTTTTGAAAGTCAATGAAAATTCTGTGAACGTGAGGCTTTTTCGGTGAAATCTTTTTGTTTGACAACCAAACCCATCTATGCTATTCTGTCTTTATTAGAATTCTAATCTACGAGCAGGAAACGCTCGTGTCAGGAGGTATTTATGAGCTTTGATTACACAACCCCGCAAGGGTTTGACGAAATGTCCCCGGCATCCGAAGGCTGGACCCGTCAGACTGTTACCTATCCGTCCAAAACTACCGGCGCAGACCGTCTGTGTCACGTGATTTTGCCGGCAGGTTATACGAAAGAAAAGACCTATCCGGTACTCTATCTGTTACACGGCATCGGCGGTGACCACAATGAGTGGCTGGGAGGCAACCCGTTAGAAGTTGTCAGCAATCTGGTCGGTGCAGGCGAAGCAACGGAGATGATTGTTGTCATTCCGAACGTCCGCGCCATGAAAGAGGATGCCATTCCGCAGGAGGTATACGGTCCGGTCAACATTGCGGCCTTCGATAACTTTATCAATGACTTACGAGACGATCTAATGCCGTTTATTGCGGCAAATTTCAGCATCAAGACCGGTCGCGAAAACACGGCCATTGCCGGCCTTTCCATGGGCGGCAGAGAGTCCCTTTTCATCGGTTTTTCCATGCCGGAGACCTTTGGTTACATCGGCGCCTTCAGTCCGGCTCCGGGCCTTTTGCCGCTGTCCTTCCCAGGCATGGGTGACAGACCGCCGTTCCCGGGTCAGTTCACAGAAGAGCAGCTTAGCTTCAAGGACGGTGTACCGACTCCGTATTTTATTATGATGTGCAACGGCGAGCAGGACGAAATCGTGAAGCTCTGCACCGCCGCTTACGAGGCCGCTTTAAACAAAAACGGCATAGAGCACATGTATTACACCATGCCGGGCGGTCATGATTTTACCGTATGGAAAAACGGACTGTACCAGTACGCGAAGCGGATTTTTAAATAATTTGTCTTCTTCCCCAAAAACAAGGCGTTGACTTATTTTGCAGTCAACGCCTTATTCTACATCCAACCAATCCCTTCTTATTTCGTTACATCCGTGAATACATACCTATCCAGTCGCTCAAACGCTTCCTTTACCCGTGTAAACGGCAGTGCCAGATTCATACGGATGGCATACTTCCCATGAAATGCCCGGCCGTCCTGCCAGAGTACGCCCACGGAAAGTCCCGCCTGTTGCAGCTCGTCCATGGTCTTTTCGTGCGTCTTACACCACTCCTCGCAATCTAAAAACAGCATGTATGTTGCCTGTGGCTTTGATACCTTTACCCCCTGAAAGTGCGTGGTAATAAAGTCGCAGGCATAATTTATATTCTTTGTCAGCACTTCCTTCAATTCCCCGAGCCATTCCTCTCCCTCTGACGTATAAGCACCCATGAGTGCGTACATAGCCAGCACATTCATGCTGTTATAGTGACACAGGGAAGATTCCTTCCGCAATCTGTCCCGAAGCCTTTGGTTATACACGATATGATAACTGCCGATCAGTCCCGCCAAATTAAAGGTCTTGGACGGCGCATAAAAAGCAATGGTGCGCTGTCTTGCATCCTCCGACACCGACTGGGTCGGAATATGACAATAGTCCGCCAAATACAGATCCGACCAGATTTCATCGGAGATCACGTACACATCATACTTTTTGAACAGCTCCATGGCCGTTTCGATTTCCCAACGTTCCCATGCCCGTCCCGTCGGATTGTGGGGACTGCAAAAAATCGCTGCATGAATGTGCTGTTCTTTTATCTTTCGTTCCATGTCCGCAAAATCCATACGCCACACATTATTTTCATCAAGCACCAAAGGGCTATGCACCAGCTCATAGCCTGCATTTCCGAGGGCGCCGGTAAAGCCCACATAGGTCGGCGCATGTACTAATATTTTATCTCCACGGGAACACAAAATCCCGGCCGCGCTGACCACACCACGCAATACACCGTTTTCGTAACCGATACACTCCGCGGTGAGGCCTTCCACCTTGTTTCGCCCGGCCTGCCACCGGATAATCGCATCATAATACTCCTGCCGCGGAGAAAAATAGCCGTACACCGGATGAGAAAGGCGCCCGGAAATTGCCTCCGGAATGGACGGCGCCGTGACAAAATTCATATCCGCCACCCACATCGGGATCGCATCAAAGCCTTCCTTTAGCGGCACGGAAAAATATCCTTCACCGGACTGTCTTTCCTCCGCCGGCATATCTACCGCCAGAGCATCCTTTCCGGTACGTTCAATAATGGATGTAAAATCGTATTTCATAGTGTAGTCCTCCTACTGATTCATTGTCTTTGCATCAACCCCAACTAACGCTATCTCCTCTCTTAATAGTATCGTAACCTATCCGATAAGATATTGCAATATCACAAAGATACTTTCCTTTCCGTCAGAAATTGACAATACTCTCTTGTTTCACTATAATTATTACAAACGAAAGAATAAAAGGAGATACCTATGAACCAAGAACTGGAAAATTTAGAAAAAATCAGAAAAGCCGCCATTCTTAACCGAGTTACCAAATATGTGGTATGCTACGGCCTTCCGCTCCTTCTCGGAATATTGGTAGGCACTTCCCAGGATGAATTTATCACCGGTGCGGCATGTTTTGTATTCCCTTGTATGTTCCTGTCCACACTTTGGGCAAAGCTGGCAAAGAACCGCGCCTTGGCGCAATACAGATCCACCTTCAAAAAAGTCTTGATTGAATCTGCCTTAAACGGCGGCGCCCTATATGAGGATATGGAGTTTGAATATGATGCAGGTCTCCAGCCGGCACTGATTTTCAAATCCGGTCTGTTTAACACCGACAAGTATTTTTCCGACTGCTATTTAAGCGGTGTTTCCGACGGAGTCAAATTTATCCAGGCGGATGTTCGTAACCTCAGAACCAGCAAGGACGGCACCTTTTTGGAATACGACGGAACATTCCTTGCGTTCCCGACTTCCCTGCCAGATGCCACCCAGACCAATATTTATCACAGGGATGCGGATGTCTGTGTCCTTGTCATGGGAAAGGAGTTTAAAATCGGTAATGACAACTTTGACAATATGTTCAAGGTAAACTCCTCCCAGCCGGACAAGGCACGAGCCCTGATTAACGATGATTTTATCCGCCGGCTGATCGAGCTACAAAATCTGACCGGACGCAGAATCGTTATGACGGTAAAACAGGGTTGGGTATACGCCTTCTGGCCGAATAAGAACAGCGTACTGAAACCGAAGTTATTTAAAAAGTATGATGCGTCCATGAACAGTGAAATTATTAAGGAGCTTTCCGTAGCGCAGGAATTTATACGAGTGTTTAAATAAAAAAGCGCCATTCGGAATCCGCTACGCTTCTTCCTCATGGAGGCGGTCGGCAAAACGAAGGAAAGCATTCAAAGGACTGTCGCATCGCTACTTCCGCAGACGGAACCGTCCGCGGAAGGGCTTCGCCCGATACAAGCAAAAAATAATGCTCCCATGTAAGCAAGCTTACGGGAGCATTTATTTTTCACTTGTTGTAGCGGATGCTCTTTATCAGAGCAGTTCCTTCTTAACCAAAGTATCTTCTGAGCAGACCCTCGAATGCCTTACCGTGTCTCGCCTCGTCGCGAGCCAT
>JAZUBD010000248.1:0-1862 GCA_045638305.1 Lachnospiraceae bacterium | reverse complement strand
CGTAGCTGTACTCTTCCGGAAGCGTTCCGCCGAAGGCCGCCGTAAAATAATTGAACTGCACCGCAATATACATGACATAAAAGATGCAAATCGGAGTCACGGTTGCATAACCGAGAACTGCCGGCAGCACCCGTCCGCCCTTCATGTTAATAAAAGGCCCGGTCCATTTATTCTGCGTTGCCGCAAAACTTCCGAACAGATACATCCACACCGGCACCGCCAGTATCAGCTCAAAAATGTAACGAAACTCAAAGGACGGCAATGCTTCAAACAAAGCTTCCATCTTATCCGCAAACATGCTGTCACTATTCATCAAGAGAAACACAACCACTCCGGATAACGGAAGAGAACACAACAATCCCAATAAGATATACAACGCGGTCTTGCAGCTTTTTGGATTTTTAAGCAATTTCTTTGCCGCAGCCGGCCCCTCTCCGAATCTTGTAAACGCCTGTACACAGACTCCCTCCAACAAATCCGCCGCAAAATGCTCGCCGAACAACTCCGCACCGCTGAGAGTTACTCCCAAATACGCTAACAGAAAGAAGGTAAAGGTCGCAGCCAGTGTATTAATCAGTCCATTGGTGCAAAACAGCGGTACCAGACAAAACACCTCTGCCACACAAAACACCGCACACTGTGCCTTTGTCACGGCAATCCCCTTTGACCTCACATAAACCGCGCCCAGGACACCCGTAAGCAGCCATACAATACCGCCCCAGATACCGCCGGCATACTCCGCCGCAAAATGAGTAAGGCCAAAGCCAAGCACAAAACACAATATACTTAGCACTGCTTCTTTTGTCGTAAACTCCCGCTTACTCCCTCCGCTTTCCATCTTCTCTTTTTCTACTTCTACAAGGGTCATGATCCCCTGCTCCACCGTTACCTGTCCGTCCATTTCTACTCCTCCTGTTCTTCTGCACCCGGTCTTGTCGGGTCATACTCTAAAATATCTCCCGGCTGGCAACTAAGCACCTCGCAAATTTTCTCTAAGGTGGAAAACCGTACCGCCTTTGCCTTGCCGGTCTTAAGAATCGAAAGATTCGCCGGGGTAATCCCGATTTTCTCCGCCAGTTCATTGGAAGAAATCTTCCTCTTTGCCATCATCACATCCAGATTAATTACAATTCTCATACCGCACCTCACTAAATTGTAAAATCGTTCTCTTCTCTGATTTCGATTGCCTGTTCAAACACATTCTTCACTACACGTAAAATCAGGCCCATAAATCCGCAGGCAACCAACACAACAATCGCAAACGGCTTCAACACCGCAAGATACACAAATACCAGTACCTCCGCGAAGCAGCAATAAGAAATAATCCGAAGCATCGTTACATTCTGCGTCACAAACGGCTGCTCCTTTCTGATATTGCGAAGCAGCACATCCAGACAAACAAGAGCTGCTACCGCAAAAGGCACCGCGCAGTACAGAGTAATCAGAGTAGGGAAATATACGCTCTCCTGTCCGCTTGCCACCACCAGGCTGTCATAGCGCTTCACCAAAAACGGTGCAATCACACAACAGACCGCCACCAGTACATACACCACCTTCACCAAAACCGAAGTCAACATCACCGACTTATCTTTTCCGTTCATATTAAACCTCCGCTAAATTTTTCCTGTACTTCCATTGATTACATCATAACTCCTCTATTACTCTTTGTCAATAGTTTTTTATTGTTTTTCGATAATTATTTGTTCTTTTGCAAACATTTCCTTTGCCATAAAATAAAAACTCGATGAATTGCAAAGCGAAAACTCACATTTGTAAAACAAGAAGCCACACTTTGCAAGCCAAACGCACCTTTGTAAAATAGTAATCCCTTTTTGTAAACGAGATTCCCGTTTGTAATCCGA
>JAZUBD010000247.1:0-4792 GCA_045638305.1 Lachnospiraceae bacterium | reverse complement strand
GTACGCAATCGGGCTCTCGTGTACACCGCCGGCAATCAAACCTGCGATATGTGCCATATCTACCATCAAATATGCACCAACCTCATCCGCAATTTCACGGAAGCGCTTGAAATCAATCTTTCTTGCATATGCGGAAGCACCTGCGATAATCATCTTCGGCTTAGCTTCCTTTGCGATACGAAGTACTTCGTCATAATCGATAAAACCGTCATCGTTTACACCGTACGGTACGATGTTGAAATAGGAACCGGAGAAGTTTACCGGGCTCCCGTGTGAAAGATGACCGCCGTGGGCAAGGTTCATACCGAGAACGGTATCACCCGGCTGAAGCAGTGCGAAAAATACTGCCATATTTGCCTGTGCACCGGAATGCGGCTGTACGTTTGCGTAGGTACATCCGTAAAGCTCCTTTGCACGCTCGATTGCTAAATTCTCAACGATATCTACGCACTCACATCCGCCGTAGTAACGCTTTCCCGGATAACCTTCCGCATACTTGTTGGTTAACGGGCTACCCATTGCTGCCATAACGGCCTTGCTGACAAAGTTCTCGGATGCAATCAGCTCGATATTTTTTCTCTGACGACCGAGTTCTAAGTCCATTGCCTTTGCCACATCGGCATCGACTCTCAT
This sequence comes from Lachnospiraceae bacterium, assembly GCA_045638305.1. GTDB lineage: Bacteria > Bacillota > Clostridia > Lachnospirales > Lachnospiraceae > SIG307. The sequence continues at coordinate 4,159 of JAZUBD010000247.1, read as the reverse complement.
TACTTCTTCAAAAGAATACATAACTTGTCCTTCCCTTTCATTTATTTAAAATTTATAGTTTTCACCTAAAAATGTAAGTGCAAACATACCGCTTCCTACATGGGTGCCGATAATCGGTCCCACATTGCTGATGATGACATCCTTCACAAGACCCGCGGAAAGCAACTGCTCTTTTAATTGTTCCGCAACATCAGGTGCATCCGCATGTCCTACCATCACCGTCTGAATCGTTGTATCAATACCGTCGCTTACCAGACGTTCCATCAAATACTCCATACCCTTTTTGGTTCCGCGTACCTTGGATACTACCGTAAGCTTACCTTCCCGGTCAATAGAAAGCACCGGCTTAATCTTAAGTGCTGTCCCGACGACCGCTTCCAAACTGTTTAATCTGCCTCCGCGCTTTAAGTGAATCAAATCGTCCACCGTAAACCAATGGCATACTCTTGTACGATTCTCCTCTACAAACGTCACAACCTCATCGAAGGATTTTCCTTCCTTCCGAAGCTTTCCTGCCAGATATACCAGATATCCTTCCCCAATGGATGCACACAAAGAGTCGATACACACGACTTTACGTTCCGGATAATCCTCCGAAAGTTCCTGTGCCACCAAACGTGCGGAATTCGCCGTTCCGCTCAAACCGGAGGAAAAGGCAATGTACAACACATCCTTCCCTTCCTTACAATACTTCTCAAATACCTCTTTAAACACAATCGGCGTAATCTGGGTAGTTACAGACTCCGCTCCCGCACTTAATTTTGCGTAAAAATCCTTGCAGGTTAATTCCTTTTCATCCGGATGATATAAATAATCTTGCTCGCCGACTCTGACCGTCATCGGAATCACGTGAATACCGTATTCCTCAATGATACTCTGCGGCATATCTCCGGTCGCACCGCTCACAATTACATAATTGTCGTTCATTCCTACCTCCATTACTGTTCGGGGGATTATAATCATACTTAACTAGTATACCATATTAAAGCGTAAAATACAAGTATAACGACCTCTTTTTACATAATTCTGTATCAGCGTTTCCAAAGAGTTTCTTAGTAAGACCGAATGGTGTCGCTTCCGTCATCCACCGTGTTCTTAATTTCCCGGATTTCCACATAATACCCGCCACCGTCTCCTACCGGTACCAACACGCGCTCTCCCAGCTTTTTCCCATAGACAGCCTTGCCTAACGGCGATTCGATACTGATCAGATTCTTTAAAGAATTCCCCCGGATGGAAGTTACCAGACGAAACTCCTCGCATTCATCATCCTCTTCGAAATACAACGTCACCGTATTGTTCAGTCCTACTTCGTCCGCTGCGGATTCCTCGGAAATAATCTCCGCCGTCCGAATCATACGCTCCAAATAGCGAATCCTGCTTTCGTTTTTATTCTTATCTTTTTTTGCAGCATGATACTCAAAGTTCTCACTAAGATCACCATGCGCTCTTGCTTCCTTTACCGCTTCCAGTGCTTCCTTCCGCACCACCAGCTTTCTGTGCTCGATTTCCGCTTCGATTCGTTCTACATCCTTTTGTGTCAACTGTTCCCGCATACTGTCTCCTCTCTTACTTCGTCAATCTATTTCCACAATACGGCTGTATTCCCGCAAAGGATAGGTTCCGTCATGAGCCTCCCCCGGAATCATCCGGGACATCTCGCTTCCCGTAATCCGGACTATACCCGCGATTCCGAGAAGCTCCGAAAGGGCCTCCTTTTCTCCCTCCCCGCACAATAAGCCACAGGTTTGCAGGTGCCCCTTATGCCTCTTTAACCTTTCCACAATCTCCTGCCGCGGCATCCGTTTTATCCACACATTCCGGAACAAATAGGAAAGCGCAAGCTCACTGTCCTCTTGTATCACGACACTGACACCGTCCTCCTGCAATATCCGGCGACCGTCGGACGCCTCCAAAGAATCCGTATACAAGCGAAGCATATTTTTCCCCCGCATACCGATATCTGCTTTTCCAAGCTCTGCATTGGCCCTCTTCAGCAATTCAAAAAAGCGTTCTCCAAACCGTTCCTGTATCTCCCGATTCTCTGTATCCAGAAAAATCCCCTGACAGGAGGAACATAACACCTGATTGGTCTCGCAGATGTGCCGCGCCAGACCGTACAAAGCTTCCTCATCCGCCTGCTTTGTTACATAAGCAAAGGAAAGCTTGTGTCCCCACGGAATAATTTTTGTATTAACTCCGGCCAACTGCCTTGCCGCTGCCACCGCTTCATCTCCGCCCCAGACCACGACAGCATCCGCCAGCTCCGCAAACACCCGTAAAGTCTCTGTTTCTGCCGACGGTACGTCAAATACGTAAATATAGTCCTTTAACTTAGGCTCAAATCGAATCAATTCCGACAGCAACCTTACCGAAAGGCCGTTATCTCCCGTAGGTAACTTTAAAATATTTACATTTCCCGCAAGCAGACCTTCGATTACACTGTAGGCCGGAAGACCGTCTACATTCCCTGCCGCAATATGAAACAGTACTCCCAGCGGATAACGTTTCCGAAGAGTCCCGTTCTTTAACGCCGGTAAGTCGTCGTACCAATCTCCCAATTCCGTTTTACATTTATATTCCAGCTCTTCCCGTGAAAAGAGTTTTGCCAGTCCCTGAAAACGCTCATAGGTCAAATTTGCCATTTGAAGCAACGGCAAAGCGATTTCGTCATACTCTCCCCGCATCGCCGCCTGATATAACTTATCACAGGCTGCAATCACACACTCCGTTGAAATAGACTCTTTTGCTGTCAAAGTCTTTGCACATTCCTCATACAAGCCTTCCAGATACTTCTGCTCCACATTGGAATCGATTACTTCTCCGTGCATCAAAATCATTTCCCGTCACCTCCCGCCAACAGCTTGTCCGCTCCCGCAGCACAGGTCACAATGTCCCGGATACCCACACGTCCGATAATCTCCAACCACGGTGCATCTACACCGCATGGACATTTTTCCCTATGTAATCGTCCCAAATCATCCGTCATAATACTTAAAATCGGAACGCTGTCTACCTCCGGCGTCATCAGATTGATAAGTCCGATTTCTCCGTCCGGTACCGGTTTCAGTGTATCCACATCCCGGATTAACACTCTGCTGTACACCGGCACATGAAAATGGTGGCACTTGCAATCCACATACAACACCAGATGCTCTGCCGCACCGAAAAACTCGATAATATTGCTCTCCTCAATGCCCAACACCTCATTTGCCAGGGCATAAAACTCTTTTTTCTCTACCCGCTCGGCATAAAACTGCTTCCAACCGCCTCCCAAGGTCAGAACAGACCCTTTCGGCAAGGTTACCCGAACGCCTTCTTCTTTCATCTGCTTTAACAAAAAGTAGGTATACGCAGGAAATCCGGCAGTCCGCACCGGATGCTTCTGCCGGCTGAACTTTATCAGCTTCTCCTTTAGATTATCCAAATCCAGTTTATATCCGTCCTTCGTATACCGCAGAGCATAATCTCTGCTGAGGGCCGGAGCAAAATAGGTAAAGCCGTAGGAGGTTTTGGAAATCACCGTCTTATTTGCCTTATTCGGTTCGTACCCAAGAATCAAATAATGCACCGGCTTTAGCGAAAACAGCCGGTGATGTTTCCCCAAAGTCAGAATCATCCGAAGTCCACGATAAAGACTCATAAAATTGTATCCCATCCGTGACTTCTGTCCACTGGTGCCGCTGGAGGTAGCCTTAATCAGCATCCGTCTTTGCGGCATGGAAAACACCGCATGATGCTTCAAGTACAACGTCGGCAAAAAAGGCAATCGTTCCAAATCCTTGTACTCCTTTAGTTCTTTAGGTGAGAATCCTTTTGTATCCAAAATCTTACGATACTCCGGACAATTCTCGTACTGAAAGGCACAATTCTCCTGCATTGCCTTTAAAAACAATGCATCGGATTCACCGTTATCATAAGGCTTTTTTAACTTAAACAACTTTGTTCTTGCCGACATACACACCCTCCTTATAAACCTGATATTTTAGTATACCATTCTTTTCTTGTTATCTGCAACTATTACTTTCTCGGACGCGGTGAGGTTCTTACAAGTGTTAGGAAAGTTAATTTAATCCGCCGGGAGCTTGCATATTATCGGATTTTTGCCTTCCCGAAGGGGCGCGTTTTTAGCGCAGTCGAAATCGCCTCCTAAGTCGGA
>JAZUBD010000246.1:0-11961 GCA_045638305.1 Lachnospiraceae bacterium | reverse complement strand
CGCACTCTCTCAAAAGCTCCGTACGATAAATCACGGAGTGCATGAGAATATACTGTCCCTGACGAAAATGTCCCGTATCCCCCCAGGCGAAAAGTTCGTTCTGCGGCAGGGCACTGCGATACTGAATGACCTTCTTCTTTTCCTCTCCTACCTTCTCGTACACATAGTTCGCTATCAACATATCCGGTGCCGTTCCCTGCGCAAGCAGTTCCCTCAGCTTCGCCAAAATATCCGCAAGCGCCTTCTCCTTTACCCAGTCATCACTGTCCACAACCTTCATGTACAAGCCCTTCGCATGAGCCAGACCGGTCATTACCGCATCTCCGTGTCCGCCGTTTTCCTTGTGCACCGCACGGACAATCCCCGGATACTTCTCTTCATACTGTTTCGCAACGGCAAGGGTATTATCGGAGGAACCGTCGTCCACCACAATAATCTCCATATCATCCCCGCCGGTAAGTAGAGACTGAATTGCCTTTTCCATATATGCTTCCGAATTATAACACGGGATTACCGCCGAAATCACTTTCATAAAATCCTCTTTCCGCGCCTGTCGCGCCCCACTATTTTAGTATAAAAAGCTGATATAAATTCCGTCGCCATCTTCGAACATCTTCTCTGCCTTATCCTTGGTTGCGGTCTGACTGCGCCCTTTTACCGGATCGTAATAGGTAACCTCTCCGGAAGTATATCCGGTAATTATTACCGCATCCCCGGTATTCTTCAGCGCCAGTACCGGTTGTCCCTTCCAGACGAAGTACAATACTTCATCCAGTGTTGCCCCCGTAAGTACCGCCACATCCGCGTTGGTATACCGTCCCAGTACCTGTTGCAGCGGTTCCTTCGCTTCCTCCGGGGTAATGGTAACAGAAAGCCCCTTGACGGAAAGCATCATCTGTAACGCCGCCTGCACCGAACCCACGTCGCCGCCTGCCTTTACTCCGGTCAGCCGGTCCACAGATGCAGCGTTCGCCTTGATTCCGCGCTCCCACACAATCTTTCCCTTTTCGTTAATTACCGTTCCGGCACGCTCATCCGCCACCGGAATCGCCGCTCCTGCCGTCTCGTAAATACCGTCAATCATGCCGTAGTAATACGTATAATAGGCCGGATTCTCCGATTCCATCTCATTTACACGAAGCGTCGTATCCTTTTGCACTACCGTATACATCACCGGCACTTCCTTCGGCAATTCTTCCATGACAAAATCTGCCGGAAACGCAATGTAATATTCGGTCAGCATCCGTTCCGTTATACGCTCGTTCAGAGAAATTTTTCCGTTCTCCGTCTTCTCCTGATTCAAAATATAATCACTCGGAGCTGCTTCATAGCCGTCGTCTCCGTTCCCGGTCAGACGATTTAAACAAATGACATTTCCGTCGGTCTGTGCGGACTCTACAAAATATCCTTCCTTTTCATAAGTCTTCTGCAATTGTCCGAAGGAATTTTTAATCTCCACCTTGTACATGGCGTAGATGACTCTGCCGTCTTCGTTCACGTACAAATCTTCGGTTCTTCCGTATCCGTAAAGAAGATTTTTCTCAGACCGGCCAAGCAGCTTAATATACTCGCCCTCCTCCGGCACTACCGCAACACTTTTTCCGGTTTCCGGATACAACAGTGTTACCGACTCCGTCCGGTCATGCTCCTGATATGCCATAAAACGTTCGCTTACGGAATATACATAATCGCCGTCCCGCACATCTTTCGCCAATTCGGTCAGTTCCTCCGTTATGAGATTATATGCGTATACGCCGCCGTTTACCATGAAGTAAAACACATCAAACTCATTAAAGTATGCAAACTGTCCCAGCTCTTCCTTTAAAATCTGGTAGGTGGTATTCACCGGAACATAAATCAGCTCCTCCAACCGCTTCTCATCTTCATAGTAACGATACACAAACAATCCGACCCGGCCTTCATATACACCGCGGTTCATATAACCGCTCACAAGGAAGGTTATGTTTCCGTTATCCTCCATCTTTAACACCCGGATATCATACTGTTCCTTCAGGCTACACATACGCTCTAAAGATCCATGCCCCGAAGTAAACACCGTAGAGAGGGTATTCTCCGCCAGACTGTAGCAATACAAAGAACCGTTCCGCACAAACGCCACCTTGCTGTGGTCCGAATTCGGATACAATTCTATCCTCTCCGGGTCTGCCACCCCCAGCTTCAAATCACTCTGGGACAAACTGGCATTGGCCCCGTCAAACAAAGACTCCGTATGGCGCTCATAATTTAACAGATGCACCACACTTCCCAGATAGCGGATACGGAAATACTCTTCTACCGCATACTTTTCCGTCCCGTATCCTGTATCAAGTGCAATACCGTAGCGTACCACCGCGGTCATAATATCCTCATAAAACTCCGTCACGGAAACCACCGGTTCCGTAAGTAGCTGCGGCACCGACTCTCCCCAAGACACCGTCTTATAGCTGTCGTGGATATCCACATAATGATAACTGTCTGCGGAAGCTCCCGGCTTTGTTTCCAAATACGGAATAATTGCCTCATTATCTTCCGCCCGGGCACTTCTCGTATTTTCTCCGAAGGTCCGAATAAAGTTTAACTTCTCCGTAAGCTTCGGAGAGGCATACTGTTTCACACGAAAATAATAGTACATGCGCTTTCCGGTATTACCGATAAGGGTAACTTTTACCGCATATTCCGTTCCGTCCTTTAAATCCGTCTTTAATTTTATGCGTACGATTTTGTGACCGTCCTGCTTATCAAAGGCATTGATGGTACCGGAGTCTACCTCCGCCTCGCTGGATACATCCAACACCTCATATTTCACACGACGTACATCTGTCTCGTACTCGTTGATTTTCAACTCAAAAATACCGTCCGCACCGATGGGGATCATATCCTCCCGATTTAAAACGGTGCTCAGATTGGAGCTGTATCCTCCGATACAATTAATCTCCTCTCCGCAGGTCAATACGGATAGCGTAGGAAACGATGCCGTTCCTGCTTCAACCGTTTCGATTTCCTCGTCAAATGTCGTTTCTCCCACGCGGCTCCCGAAAAACAGTACCGCCACGCAGAATACCACGACCAAATACAGTATCTGATAAACTCTTTTCATCCTATTCTCTCTCCGTCACCAGACGGTAGAGCGTCGGCATAGTATTACAATAAGAAATCTGTGCCTTCAGCTCTCGCTCCACCCGGTTCCCCAACTCCTCTTGCTTTATCGTTTCTTTCTTTACCGCCCGCAATAATATGTTTTTCGGCGTATGTTCCATATCAATAAATTCCAGAAGCTGCGTCTTATACCCGCAAGCATCCATTACATTTGCCCGGAAAGCGTCCGTCATAAGAGCAGACATCCGTTCCTTCACGATACCGTATTTCAAAAACGGCTGTAACGGCTCGCATTCCATCTGGCGGTTCCACTCATGCTGGCAGCACGGTACCGACAATACCACCGCCGCCCCCCAACGGATAGCCTTATATAAAGCATAGTCCGTAGCTGTATCGCAAGCATGAAGGGTCACTACCATATCCACGGCATTCATCCCCGTATAGTCTGCGATATCGCCGCACAAAAACTCCAGCTTCGTATATCCGTACTCCTGTGCCAGGCGATTGCAACGGGCAATGACATCCTTCTTTAAATCCAGTCCCACAATGCGCACTTCATAGCCCTTTACCGTATAAAGGTAATGATACAGTGCAAAGGTCAGATAAGACTTGCCGCAACCGAAGTCCAAAATAGTAACCTCGCGATTTTTCGGAAGTGCCGGGAGAATATCCTCCACAAACTCCAGAAAGCGGTTAATCTGGCGAAACTTATCGTACTTCGCTTTCACAACAGTGCCGTCCTTTGTCATAACGCCCAGATCAATCAGAAACGGAACCGGCATGCCCTCCTCCAGCAAATACTGCTTCTTCCGGTTATGCTCTCTCGGCATAATCACGGTAGATGCATCCTGCCTCTTCTTACACTTTACGGTGACGGTTCCCTTCTTTCCGATTAATACAGTCCGCTGATGAAACACCGACAGAAGTTCTGCCTGACGAAACGAGCCATCTTTTAACCAGCCCTGCAATCGTTCCGTCACACCGTCTTCCGTACAATTGGTATGAAACACCTGGGTTCCCCGGTACTCTTCGATTTGATATTGCTGCCTGCCACCGATGACCACCGGATGTACCTTCACCTTGGAAAGCTCCGCCGTCTTCGGTGCATTACTGAGAACCGCACGTTGCAGTCCTTCCTCTACGCATTTTGCAATTGCCTCAATCACCGTCTGTTCCATCTTTGTCCCTTCCTTGCAAACTTATCCACTTTTCAGTATAGCATATTTTAAAGGAATTTCAAGACTGCCGCGCACCTTTTTCGGCCCGTGGCATATATTACAACAACATCTCTCATAAGGCAGGTTTTTCTATGCCATCTTATTCCTCGGAACCCGGTTATCCGGTCAAAACAGAACCACTGTCCCGCTTCTATCCGAATCAGGAATCCCGACCGAATCCGCAGCTTCCTTTCGGTCCGCTACCGGACACCTTCCGCCGCATGTCAACGGAAACGCAACCACAGATATCTCCGGAGTACTCCTCCGCTCCCCGGCATATCCCATCGGAACGTAAAAGAGGCGATGCCACCTATCTGTTGCATCGCCATCCCATTTTACTGCAACGTCTGTACGACGCCGCGGACCTTACCTTGTCTGCATACCGCCCCAACGATTTCATCTATGACGCCTACCCGGACTATCTTTCTCTTCATCTGATGCGGGATCACCTGCTTCGTGACAATCGTTCCCTCACGGAAGAATTTTTGCGGGCAGGTTGCGGAACGGAATGGTTAAATCTTCTCACCGATACCGTCCTCTCCGATCTTTTATGCCGTAAACGGGAGGCCTATCGCAAACCGAGAGGCGAGGCCAGTACCACTTCCGTACAATTCGCGTCCTTGTCATAATACACCGCTACCTGTACATTGATTTTTTTCTTTTCCACCGTAATATACTCCTCTACCGCACCGGTATACGCATATACCGTATAATTTGCATTCTGGCGGTTTTCGTATACCGGTTGCGCGTAGAGCTCTGACAGCAGCAGGTCTGTAATTTCATCCTTCTTCCCCAAAGGAATCTCGCCTTCATAAATTCCGCACAACTCCAAGTTGGTAGAAACCTCCGACAATCCGATTTTTTCCGCTGCCTTGTTTATCCTTTTCCGGAACACCGCCGACGCTGTCGCCTGATCTCCCGTCAGCGTAATCTCCGCACAAACATAGTAGGCCTCCGGTTCCTCCAGATATACTACCTTAATAACCGAATGCGCCTGTGCCGCAAGCTTTTCGTATACATATTCCAGACGTCCCTCATAGCTCACCTCACGAATCGTGCCGTCTACCGTAAGACCGATTTCCTCTCCGAAATACCGCAACAGTTTTTCCTCGGAAAATCCGTAAGGCGGTGGCAAATACCGGCCGGTCATGGTTACGGTACCGCGACTCTCCTCCGGTGTCAGCACCGCAAATGCCCCTTCCATACTGGCCTGCGCAAAAAACGCCCGCTCGGTAACCACCCGGAAGACCGCAGCCAATAACAGTACCGTAGCCAGAGCCCCCAGAATTCTTTTTTGTCTTATCTTTGTTTTTCCCAACAGATGCATAAGAAATACTCCTCTCCGCCTCACCGTATGTAGGAGCTATATAGAGAAGTATTTCCATCATTTTCCGTCCTATTCCGTTATTTATCGGAGCGACGGATCTCAATCACCGGGCCACCGCAACCACGCACATAATCGCCGGTAATCGTCACCTTACCGATGGAGTCATCCTTCGGGATTTCGTACATAATATCCAGCATAATTTCTTCCAGAATCGCACGAAGGGCACGGGCACCCGTATCCTTTTCCATGGCCCGTTCCGCAATCGCAAGAAGAGCATCCTCGTCAAATACCAGCTTCACCTCATCTAAGGAAAGCAAATGCTCATACTGCTTTAAAATTGCATTCTTCGGCTCCTTAAGCACCTGAATCAGTTGCTCTTTATCCAACCCCTGTAAGGCGAAAATCACCGGTAAACGGCCTAAGAATTCCGGAATCATCCCGTATTCCCGCAAATCCTCCACCGTCACCTTGGACAAAAGCATCTTATCCTCATCGTACTTATCCTTAAGCTCCGCGCCGAATCCGATCATGGCCGTCTGATTCAAACGCTTCTTAATAACCTTTTCCAAATCCGGAAATGCACCGCCGCAAATAAACAAAATGTCCTTTGTATTAATGGTGGTCATCGGTACCATGGCATTTTTATTGGTGGCTCCCACCGGTACCTCCACCTCGCTGCCCTCCAGAAGCTTTAATAAACCCTGCTGTACCGATTCTCCGCTGACATCCCGGCTGTTGGTATTTCGTTTTTTGGCAATCTTATCGATTTCGTCGATAAAAATAATACCGTGCTCCGCACGCTCCACATCATTATCCGCTGCCGCCAAAAGCTTGGAAAGCACACTCTCCACGTCGTCGCCGATATAGCCCGCCTCCGTAAGGGTGGTGGCATCCGTAATGGCAAGCGGCACATTAAGAAGTTTCGCCAAAGTCTTTACCAAATAGGTCTTACCGCTACCGGTCGGGCCTAACATCAGCATATTGGACTTTTCCAGTTCAATGGTATTACTCTTATCCGCCACACGTTTATAATGATTGTACACCGCAACGGAAATCACCTTTTTCGCATGGTCCTGCCCGATGACATACTCATCTAATTCCGCCTTAATCTTATGAGGCGGCTTCAGATTCTTAAGATCAAGGACCGGTGCCTCTTCTCCGTCCTTTTTCTCCTGTTCCGCAGGCTTTGCCTTCTTTTTTACCTTCGGCATCTTCATAAACTCGCCGCCCATCCGGAGCATGGACGGGTCTATGGTCAGCATTTCCATATACGGAAAACCGCCGCCGTTAATGGAATCGAAGGTCTTTTGCAAACAATCGTTGCACACACAAAAATCATTGGGCAACTGCATCATCTTCCCCGCAACGCTTTCCGGTCTGCGACACATCTGACAATACTTTTCGTAGTCCGTCTCCTTCGTTTCCGTAGTATTTTCCTTTGTTTCTTCCTTATTTTCTTCCGGGAGATTTTTTTCGTCTTCCATCTGCTTTCCCTTTCCGATCACACATTAATATGCGTTTTTATTTATAAATCCTTTAAACACCGTCAAAAATAGTATTTTGATATCAAATCCCAGCGTCCAGTTCTCAATGTAATGGACATCGTGCTCGATTCTTTTCCGAATGGAGGTATCTCCGCGGTAACCGTTCACCTGGGCCCAGCCGGTAATTCCCGGGCGCACCTGATGCTTAATCATATAACGCGGAATCTCTTCCTTAAACTTTTCCACAAACTTCGGACGTTCCGGACGCGGTCCCACCAGACTCATATCGCCTTTTAATACATTAATCAGCTGCGGAAGCTCATCAATACTGGTCTTGCGAATGAATTTACCGATTCCCGTCACTCTGGAATCATTCTTCGTAGTCCAGGCATTCGCTTCCTTCGCAGCCTCCTGTACCACCATGGAACGGAACTTATACATCTTGAATTCTTTATTATGAAGTCCCACTCTCACCTGGGAAAAAACCACCGGTCCCTTTGAGGTCAGTTTAATTAAAACTGCCACCACAAGCATCGGAATCGCAAACACCGCAAGAGCCATCAACGCTCCCACAATATCCACCGTTCGCTTTATTGCCCGGTTCACCAGATTACTGAGCGGTACCTTGCGGATATTAATGACCGGAAGCCCCTCTAAATCCTCGATATAAGGAACTGTAGGTACAATATGGTTATAGTCCGGAATAAACTTGGTGTGCACACCGGAATACTCACAAGCCGCCACCAGGCGCTCTAACTTTTCATATTCCTCGATTGCAAGCGCAATTGCAATCTCATCATAGTCATGCTCCTTCAAATAATCCGAAAGCTCCTCCATGGTACCCACTACCGAAACCTTTTTATACCGGGTACCGATCGCCATCTTATCATCCAGAATACCGTGAACAAAGTAGCCCCACTGAGGATTTGCCAGAATACGGTCTACATAAGCCTCCGCCGCACGACTGTAACCCACAATCAGTACATGCTTTAAATTCTTTCCCTTTCTGCGCAAATGCTCCAAAAACTTCCGGAGAAAGAAACGGAACACACACTCCAACACCACATTGGTTCCGTAAAAGATTGCCAGAAACCCTCGGGAAATATCCATTTTAAACAAGAACAACAGCACAATAAAAGCTGCACCGCTGATAATATTTGCCTTTAACACCAGCCACAGCTCCCACTGCATCCCCCGTCCCCTCTTCGGCGCATACAAACCGCTGGTCCAGTAAATCAACAGATACACCGGTAGCACCACAATCAGAAAACGGGAATAAGACTCTATGGTATAGTCGCCGGCCTTTTCCATATTCAGCCATACAAAACGAAGCAAATAGGCCAAATAATAGGATGCCAGTACGAATATACCGTCTGTCACAATATGCAATTGATTAAATGCTTTTTGATTATCTTTAATCATCTCTGTCTCCTACCGTTTCTCCCCTCATATATGTTATATCTTACATGATTCTTTCAAAAACCTCAACAAAAATTTTTGAAAACCCTCATTTCTTCACCGATTCGTCACAAAGCCTACACAAACCCGTGGTATACTAGCGGTATTACGAAACACGATTGGGAGGTTTATTTATGGATCCGAATTATGATAATACAAGAATAGACGAAAGCGTGAACAGCACCGAAGAGGTTATGCAGGAACACATTACTGTCACCGAACCGGCGGCAGACCTTCCGCCTCAGGATGTATCTGCCGACCTTCCGGAAACCACTGTTCCGGAGACTACCGTTTCGGTAAAAAAGAAAAAAGAACACAAGACTCTCAAAAAGTTTTTCGGCTGCATCGGACTGGCAGCCTGCTTCGGCATCGTAGCCGGAGGTGCATTTTTCGGCGTACGCTACGCAGTTACCCGCCTTTTCCCGCAGGAGGCTGCGCAGATGGACGAAGTGGTGAGTCCTACCGATGTCCTTTTCCCGAAGCCGAATGTCACCATTGCTTCTACCGCCACCAGTGAGATCGGCGATACCGACGCTACAGAGACGGTGGCAGCCGTGGTAGAACAGACCATGCCTGCTATGGTATCCATCCAAACCGTCTACACCACCGTTTCTTATTTCTGGGGGCAACCGATTACGAATGACCAGGAGGGTGGCGGATCCGGTATTATTATCGGTTCCAACGAACAGGATTTACTGATTGCCACCAATTACCATGTAATCGAAGACACCTCCTCCGTAAAAGTTATTCTCGCCGACGGTACTACTCACAACGTCACGGTAAAAGGGTCCGATGCAGGTGCCGATCTTGCCATTTTAGCGCTTCCCCTTTCCGGTCTTACCCAGGAAACACTGGACAGCATCGACATTGCTGTTTTAGGCGACTCTGACAGTGCCCGCATCGGTCAGATGGTAGTTGCCATCGGAAATGCATTGGGGTACGGTCCGACCGTTACCGTAGGGTATTTAAGTGCAAAGGACCGCGAGATTACCATCGAAGGCAACGACATGGTGTTATTGCAGACCAACGCAGCCATCAATTCCGGTAACAGCGGCGGTGCCCTGTTAAACACAAAGGGTGAGGTCATCGGCATTAACAACGCAAAGCTTACCCGCACCGACATCGAGGGCATCTGTTTTGCCATTCCGATTTCCGAAGCCACTCCGATTTTAGAAGACTTAATGACCCGTGAAATTCTCGCGGACAATGAAAAAGGATATCTGGGTGTTACCGTTTCCGAATTGGATTCCGCTATTTTCCGGGATTACAACTGGCCGGAGGGTGTGTATGTTGCTTCTGTCAGCAAGGACAGTGCCGCAGAAAAGGCCGGTATCTATCAGGGCGATATTATTACCCATGTAAACGGCGAGCAGGTAACTACCGCAAATCAGTTAGTCAATGCGGTTACCTCCCAGCGCTACGGCACCGTGGTAGAAATCACTCTACAGCGTATTGTTAACGGTAAGTTTGATGAATTTACCTACTCCGTTACTCTACAGCAAAACCCGGAGCTTTTGGCTTCCACGGAAGAACGTCCGGACACACCGTCACCGGAACCGCGCTGATTTATCTATCTGTATATGGAACTCTCCCCCGAAAGAAAACTGCCGCAAGTTCACTATTACAGTGCTTGCGGCAGTTTTGTTCTACCTCATTGATTCTATTTTGCCGATGCAGCTTCAAATTTATCAGCCACTTCTTCTACCGGACCATCTTCAACCACATGACCCTTTTCCAGCCAGATGGCACGGTTACATAAGGAGCGTACCTGCTTTAGATTATGGGATACAAACAGTACCGTAATCCCTTTCGCAAACATTTCCTTGATGCGTTTTTCGCTCTTTTTACGAAACTTTACATCACCTACGGAAAGCACTTCATCCAAAATCAGAATATCCGGCTCCACCATCGTCGCAATGGAAAAGCCCAGTCTCGCTCTCATACCGGAGGAATAGTTCTTTACCGGTACATGAATGAAATCTCCCAGCTCGGAAAACGCCACGATTTCATCGTATTTTTCCTTTAAAAACGCCTTGGAATAGCCTAACATGGCACCGTATAAATAAATATTCTCCGCTCCGGTATACTGAGGATCAAATCCGGCGCCCAGTTCCAACAAAGGAACAAGAATACCGGACTTGGCCACCGTCCCTTCCGTAGCCTTTAACACACCGGCAATCACCTTTAGCAAGGTACTTTTCCCGGCACCGTTTAATCCAAGAATTGCCACACGCTCACCCTTTTTAATCGTGAACGATACCTCCCGAAGGGCCCAAAACTCCTTATACCGCATTTGTCTCTTCAGAATACGGATGACATATTCCTTAAGATTATCTACCTTTTGTTCGCTTAGGTGGAATTTCACTCCCAAATTGTCCACCGAAACTATTGTCTTTTCTTCCATAGCTTATCACTCCGCACTTACAGATACAAAATAAATTTGTCCTGCTTTTTGTAGAACGCAAAAATACCGATGAGCAAGGATACCGCACCGAATCCGAACGCATACCCCATCGCCCGGAAGTCAGGCGGAGTTCCGAATACGGCGTTCCGGAAATTCACAATCACCGCATACAACGGATTTAATTTAAAAATCCATGCATTCTTTTCACTGACCACATCGCCCACCTGGTAGAATATGGCACTGGCATACATGAGTAACATGAGGGCGACGCCCCACAAATACTCCACATCCCGGAAAAACACGGCCATGGTGGACAATATCAGTCCCACCCCTGCCGTTAATAACAAAATCTGCAACAACGGAATCACAATCCACAAAAGCTGTATCGTCGGATACACCCCTCTTGCCACAGCCACCGCCGCCAACACAATCAGCGAAATCAAAAAAATGACATACCCCGACAGTACGGATGCAAACGGATACATATACTTCGGCACATATACTTTCTTAATCATACTTGCATTGGAACGAATCGACTTTAGCGCTGCCTTTGTCCCGTTGGAGAAAAAGGAGTACAGCAAACGACCGGTCAAAATATAAACCGGGAAATCCTTGGTTCCCTTTCCCAACAACTTGGAAAACACCAACGTCAAAACCACCATAGTAAGCAACGGCTCCAGCATGGTCCACAAAACTCCCAAATACGAATTCCGATATTTCAGTTTAATGTCCTTTTTTACTAACTCAACCAGCAAATTACGATATTTGCCGAACGTTTTAAATACCGACATTCCTGTCTAATCTCCTATCATTGATTGTTTACGACGATATCCAGCTCGATTACCTCGTCCCATAATACCTTGGACGGAAGCTCCATGCCGAGCGGCACTCTGTATGTACCCTCTGTCAACCCGCTAAGATCGACATAAGGATTCAAATACTCGGTTGTAATAAGCGGTGCCCGTGCTGCTTTAT
>JAZUBD010000245.1:0-7423 GCA_045638305.1 Lachnospiraceae bacterium | reverse complement strand
CCTGCGGTTTTGGAGACCGTTATTCTACCAGCTGAACTATACCCCTATATGCAATTTTGACTGCCTTACTATATTACAATGTTTTTTATGAAATGTCAAGCATTTTCTAAAAAAATATCGGCACAATCCCAAGACCGTGCCGACAGATTTTTTTACTTACTTAGATGCTAAAAACTCGTTGATCTTTGCCTCAAGCTCATCTGCATCGATACCGTGTACCATGCATGCCATCTCCAGGCTCTCGCCCTGAGCGGACGGACAACCGATGCAATGCATTCCTGCATCATATAAAATCGGAACGATACCTGCATCTACACTGATAATCTCCATGATGGTCATCTGCTTACTTACCTGCATTTTTATTCTCCTTTCATCCTACACATCCCCCGTACACTTTAATTTCAACCGGAGAATATCTGTTGTTCTGACTCCATGTGTTAAAGTATACACAAACCTTCGCCATTCGTCAAGGGGACAAGCATTGGAAGATTTGAATAAAAAAGGTACTTGTATTATTTGAAATTATATATTACAATAGTGTTAGATTAATAAAAGGAGGATATGACAATGGCATATAAGATTACTGATCAGTGCATTAGCTGTGGTGCTTGTGCAGCAGAGTGCCCGGTAGGAGCAATCAGCGAGGGAGCTTCCCAGTACGAGATCGATGCAGACGCTTGCTTAGATTGCGGCGCTTGCGCAGCTACCTGCCCGACTGAGTCCATTACTCAGTAATTTACGAGCAAACAAATCAAAACGCTTCACCTTTGCGGGTGAAGCGTTTTTGTCTTTTGTAGGTTTTCTTTTGTATGTATGAAATACCGGTTTCCCGGTCATTTCTCTTACTCTAAGGTTGCTGCTGCCGCTCTTTCATAAATCTCGGTCACGGCTGCCTTATCAAGCTGTACATAGCCGCCGGTCTTACCGTCGCCGATACCGAACAGCTCAACCAAGCGCGGAATGTCTTCTCTCTTTGCACCCAACTGCTCGAAATTAATCGGCATGCCGATGGAAGCCAGGAAACGACGGAACGCCTTTACGCCTTCCAGTGCGGTCTCCTTCGGATTTGCGAAATTCATCTGACAACCGAAGACACGGGTAGCCATCTGTGCCATACGCATCGGGTCGTGATGGTCTGCCACATAGGTCATCCAAGCCGGCATAATTACCGCAAGACCTGCGCCGTGTGCACAGTCATACAAAGCGGAAAGCTGGTGCTCAATACCATGGCTGTTCCAATCCTGTGCTCTGCCGACACCGACAATATTATTGTGTGCTACCATGCCGGCCCACATGATGTTTGCGCGAGCCTCATAGTTGTGCGGATCCGCAATAACGCGCGGAGTCTCCTTCACCATGGTAAGAAGAACTGCCTCACACAGACGGTCGGTCACTTCTACCTCCGGGGTATCGGAGAAATAACGCTCAAATACGTGTGCCATAATATCCGTAGCACCGCATGCAGACTGATATGCCGGAAGGGTCTCAGTGAGTGCCGGATTCAGCACGGAGAACTTCGGGCGAACACAATCACCGCCGGAACCACGCTTCTGTAACGTATCCTCCTGGGTAATAACCGTATCCGGAGAACCTTCGCTGCCTGCTGCAGCAATGGTCAGTACGGTACCTACCGGAAGTGCAACCTCCGGACGCTTTCCGTCGTAGAAATCCCAGAAATCTCCCTCATACGGTACACCCATGGCGATTGCCTTTGCAGAGTCGATGGCACTTCCGCCGCCGACTGCCAAAATAAAATCAATCCCTTCCTTACGGCAAAGATCGATACCTTCATATACCAAACCGTCTCTCGGATTCGGCTGTACACCGCCAAGTTCCACATATGGGATTGCTTCTGCGTCCAAAGCAGCCTTTACTCTGTCCAAAAGTCCGGAACGAACGACGGAACCGCCGCCGAAATGAAGCAATACCTTGCTTCCGCCGAAACGCTTAACAAGTCTGCCGGTCTCTGCCTCTTTCCCCTTACCGAATGCAAAATAGGTCGGGCTGTAAAAAGTGAAATTATTCATATGGATACCTCCTTGTTTACTATTTTACACTATACCATAACTCGTCCTTCTTTGCAATGTTTTTCTGTATCATCGGCAAAACCATACAAAAAAGGCATCTCCGTTCCTCCGAAGATACCTTTTGTTAATTTTTTAATAAATCTTATTTTTCTTATACCTCGATTTTCGGGGCCCAAACTCCCCCCATCTCCATTGCTCCGATAATTCCGCAGAATTTCCACTGCTTCCCTTGTTATTTCAGGTACTTCTTCACATACTGTCCGGTATAGGACTTTGAATTCTTGGCAACCTCCTCCGGCGTACCCTGAGCTACCACGGTACCGCCCTTATCACCGCCCTCCGGACCGATATCGATAAGATAGTCCGCCGTCTTAATCACATCCAGGTTGTGCTCAATGACAAGTACCGTATTGCCACCCTCGGTGAGACGCTGCAAAATCTCAATGAGCTTGTGCACGTCCGCAAAATGAAGACCGGTGGTCGGCTCATCCAGAATATAAATCGTCTTACCGGTACTGCGACGGGAAAGTTCCGTGGCCAGCTTGATACGCTGTGCCTCACCGCCGGACAAAAGGGTGGACGGATGTCCCAACTTCAGGTAAGAAAGTCCCACATCGTTTAAGGTCTCGATTTTCTTACGAATGGACGGTACATTTTCAAAGAACTTCACTGCTTCCTCTACCCGCATTTCCAGTACATCGTATATGGTCTTACCCTTATACTTCACCTCCAATGTCTCGCGATTATAACGCTTGCCGCCGCACACTTCGCACGGTACAAAAATATCCGGCAGGAAGTTCATCTCAATCTTGATAATACCGTCACCGCCACAGGCCTCGCAACGGCCGCCCTTTACGTTAAAGCTGAACCGACCTTTACTGTAGCCCCGAAGCTTCGCATCCGGTGTACTTGCAAACAAATCACGAATCTGATCAAACACACCGGTATAGGTAGCCGGATTGGAACGCGGGGTACGTCCGATTGGAGACTGGTCGATGTTGATAACCTTGTCTAACTGTTCGATGCCTTCGATTTCGTCGTGGTCTCCCGCCAAGATACGGGCACGATTCAAACTCTTTGCCAGATGCTTGTACAAAATCTCATTCACCAGAGAACTCTTACCCGAACCGGACACACCGGTCACGCAGGAAAACACCCCAAGCGGAATGTCCACATCAATGTTCTTTAAATTGTTTTCCCTTGCACCCTTGACCTTCAAAAATCCCGTAGGCTTTCTGCGGGTCTTCGGAAGCGGAATGCTGAGTCGTCCGGACAAATATGCACCGGTTATGGACTCCGGCACCTTCATAATCTCCTCCGCCGTACCCTGGGCAATCACTTCACCACCGTGGTCTCCGGCCCCCGGACCGATATCGATAATATGGTCCGCCGCATACATGGTATCCTCATCATGCTCTACCACAATGAGCGTATTTCCAAGGTCCTTTAAATGCTTCAAGGTCTTCAGGAGCTTATCATTGTCCCTCTGGTGCAGACCGATACTCGGCTCGTCCAAAATATAAGCAACACCAACCAAACCGGAACCGATCTGGGTCGCCAAACGGATACGCTGCGCTTCACCGCCGGACAAGGACGCGGTAGCTCTCGCCAAGGTCAAATAATCCAACCCTACATCCATCAAAAATCCCACACGGGCACGAATCTCCTTTAAAACCAGTTCACCAATCTGCTGCTGACGCTCCGTCAGTTCCAGTTCCTGCATAAACGTATATAAATCCCGGATGGAGCACTCGGTAACTTCGGCAATATTGCGATCACCCACGGTTACCGCCAGAGACTCCTTCTTCAATCGCTTCCCCTTACACATCTTACACGGCGTGGTACGCATAAAGGTCTCATACTCCTGTTTTGTACTATCGGAAGCGGTCTCCCGGTATCTGCGCTCCACATTTTTAATCAGCCCCTCGAAAGCCACGTCATACACACCCTGCCCCCGCTGACTTTGATAATGTACCTTTACGGAACGTCCGCCGGTGCCGTAATAAATCATATCCTGAATATCCTTCGGCAACTTCTCAAACGGCGTTTTAAGATCAAACTTATACTCCTTCGCTAATGCTGTCAGCGTACTTCCGGTGTAACTGGACGGGTCCGTAGCAGACTGCCAGCCCAGTACCGCAATGGCACCCTCAGCAATACTCATGGACTTGTCCGGAATGAGCAAATCCTCGTCAAACTCCATCTTTACGCCGATACCGTGACATTCCGGGCAGGCACCGAAGGGATTGTTAAAAGAAAACACTCTCGGCTCAATCTCGTCGATGCTGACACCGCAATCCGGACAGGAAAAACTCTCGGAAAAACGAATCGGCTCTCCGTCAATCACATCTACAATCAAAAGGCCTTCGCTCAAACGAAGTACACTGTCGATGGAATCCCGCAAACGCTGTTCCACGCCCTCTTTAATCACCAGACGATCTACCACAATCTCTATGTTATGCTTGATATTTTTCTCCAGCTTAATCTCCTCGGAAAGCTCGTACTGCTGCCCGTCCACAATGACGCGGACATAGCCGCTGCGCTTTGCCTGCTCGAATATCTTTACATGTTCACCCTTACGGCCCCGCACCACAGGCGCCAAAAGCTGAATCTTCGTACGCTCCGGCAACTGCATAATCTCATCCGACATCTCATCCACGGTCTGCTTCTTGATGACCTTGCCGCACTCCGGACAATGAGGAATACCGATACGGGCATAAAGCAGACGGAAGTAATCGTAAATCTCCGTCACCGTACCTACGGTGGAACGCGGGTTACGGTTGGTGGACTTCTGGTCAATGGAAATGGCCGGAGAAAGGCCTTCGATGCTCTCTACATTCGGCTTCTCCATCTGTCCCAGGAACTGACGTGCATAAGAGGACACCGACTCCATATACCGGCGCTGTCCCTCCGCATAAATGGTATCAAAAGCAAGGGATGACTTGCCGGAACCGGACAAACCGGTCAGCACCACAAACTCATCCCGCGGGATATCCACGTTGATTCCTTTTAAGTTATTCTCCTTCGCACCCCGTATTTTGATAAACTTCTTTTCTGACATGACATGTCCTCGCTTCTATTCTAACATCTTTTTCTTAATTTCAAACAACTGGTCACGCACCTTTGCCGCCAGCTCAAAGTTCAGTTCCGCAGCCGCCGTATTCATCTGCTTCTGCAGCTTCTTCTCCAGAGCCTGCAACTCCTTCTTTGACATGGATTCCATATCCTTTTCAATGCCCTGGGTAATCTCCTCGGCTTTCTTGGAAATGGTAATCAGTTCACGCACCGCTTTCTTAATGGTCTGCGGCGTGATACCGTGCTCCTCGTTATAGGCCTGCTGGATACCGCGACGACGCTCTGTCTCGAAAAGTGCCTTCCGCATAGAATCCGTCATCACATCCGCATACATGACAACACGGCCTTCCGCATTACGGGCCGCACGACCGATGGTCTGAATGAGAGACGTTTCGGAACGAAGGAATCCCTCTTTGTCCGCATCCAGAATCGCCACTAAACTTACCTCAGGGATATCCAGACCCTCTCGCAGAAGGTTGATACCGACCAGTACATCAAACACATCCATACGCATGTCTCGGATAATCTCGGAACGTTCCAACGTATCAATGTCGGAATGCAAATACTTCACCCGGATCCCCACCTCCCGGAGATAATCCGTCAAATCCTCCGCCATGCGCTTTGTCAGTGTGGTAATCAGTACCTTGCTCTTTTTATCCAGTTCCTTGCGGATTTCACCCAGCAAATCATCAATCTGCCCCGCCGTCGGCCGCACCGACACCTCCGGGTCCAAAAGGCCCGTCGGGCGGATGACCTGCTCCGTACGCAGAAGTTCATGGTTCTCCTCGTACTCCGACGGCGTTGCGGACACAAACATCATCTGATTAATCTTACTCTCAAACTCCCCAAAATTCAGCGGCCGGTTATCAAGCGCCGACGGCAATCGGAAGCCATAGTCTACAAGTGTAGTCTTTCTCGAGCGGTCCCCCGCGTGCATGCCGCGAATCTGCGGTATGGTAATATGGGACTCGTCCACAATAATCAAAAAGTCATCCGGAAAATAATCAATCAGCGTGTGCGGTGTCGCCCCTGCCGGCAAGCCCGCCAAATGTCTGGAATAATTCTCGATACCGGAGCAAAAGCCCAACTCCCGCATCATCTCCACATCAAAGGCAGTACGCTCCCCGATACGCTGGGCCTCGATAAACTTCTCCTCACTCTTAAAAAACTGCACCCGGTCAATCATCTCCGCTTCAATATCAAGCAGAGCCCGGTTCATTTGCTCCTGCTCCACCACATAGTGAGACGCCGGGAAAATCACCGTATGCTCCAAGGTACACTTAATCTCACCGGTCAGCACATCAATCTCCGTAATCCGGTCTACTTCATCCCCGAAAAACTCCACCCGAATCGCCGTATCCGCGGAAGAAATCGGAAAAATCTCCACCACATCTCCCCGTACACGGAAGGTACCGCGCTTAAAGTCCATATCGTTTCGGGTATACTGAATATCAATCAAGCGACGCAGTACATCATCTCTGTCCTTCTGCATGCCCGGACGGAGATTCACCGTCATATTCTGGTAATCGATCGGGCTGCCGAGACCGTAAATACAGGAAACACTGGCCACAATGACCACATCCCGCCGCTCGGAAAGAGCCGCCGTCGCCGAGTGGCGCAGCTTGTCAATCTCATCGTTAATCGCCGAATCCTTCTCGATATAAGTATCCGTGGAAGGCACATAGGCCTCCGGCTGGAAATAGTCGTAATAGGACACAAAGTATTCAACTGCATTCTCAGGGAAGAATTCTTTGAATTCACCATAGAGCTGTGCAGCCAATGTTTTATTGTGTGCAATGACCAGTGTAGGGCGGTTCAACTTCTCAATGACATTCGCCATCGTAAAGGTCTTACCGGATCCCGTAACCCCTAGTAAAGTCTGGAATTGATTGCCCTCCTCGAAGCCTCGCACGAGGTCCGAAATCGCCTGCGGCTGGTCGCCGGTCGGGGCAAAATCCGAGTGTAAAATAAACTTATCCATAAAAAACTTCCTCTTTCATCCTCAACCATTCGAAAATTTCGAATAACTGAGTTTCACATCATATACTCTTTGTTTTCTGCTATAATTTCTCACACCAATGCTCTCTCCCCACTGGTGCCCCCCAATCATACTCCCCATCCAAGTTTAGTTTACCACCGTACTCCGTGGCACGTTCTTCTAATGTTTTATGTTTCATGGCTTTTGCCAATGTTATCTCACCATTCGTAACAGTAATATCCAAAATTTCTTCTAAAGATATTCCGGCTGTTTGTAAAATTTCTTTCGGGATCCGGATTCCCTGACTGTTCCCCCATGCTTTTACTTGTGTTTGCATTTCATC
>JAZUBD010000244.1:0-7106 GCA_045638305.1 Lachnospiraceae bacterium | reverse complement strand
GTAGAAAATGCTTGCACCGTACATCTTCTCGATCATAGCATCCGGAATCTCCATGGTAGCCTTCTCGATAATCGCATCAACCACCTTGTCTTCCTTTGCGAACTTAGCTTCCTTTTCCTTCTTCTCAAGAAGGTTCTTCTTAATGTCTTCCTTGTACTCTGCAAGAGTATCGAACTCGGATACGTCTACAGCAAACTCATCATCCAGCTCCGGAAGCTCCTTTGCGGTAATTGCCTTAATCGTAACCTTAAAGAGTGCCGGCTTACCTGCAAGCTCCTCTGCATGATACTCAGTCGGGAAGGTAACATTAACGTCTACTTCTTCACCGATGTTCTTACCGATTAACTGCTCCTCGAAGGTATCGATGAAGGAATGGGACCCGATTACAAGCTTGTAATCCTCACCCTTGCCGCCTGCAAACGGTACACCGTCTACAAAGCCTTCGAAATCGATAACAGCCTCGTCGCCGTCAGCAACCGGTCTGTCTTCTACGGTAAGAATTCTTGCGTTCTGCTCTCTTACACGGTCAAGCTCTGCTGCTACCTCATCGTCGGATACGGTCACATCGGTCTTCTCAACCTCAACGCCCTTATACTCGCCTAAGGTAACCTCCGGCTTTACAGCCACTTCTGCGGTAAAGACGAACTCCTTACCCTTCTCTACCTGAACCAGGTCGATTTCCGGTCTGGAAACAATATCAAGACCGCTCTCAACCGCTGCCTTCTCGTAAGCATCCGGGATTAACTCGTTTGCCGCATCTTCGTAGAAAATGCTTGCACCGTACATCTTCTCGATCATAGCTCTCGGAGCCTTACCCTTACGAAAACCCTGTACGGACAATTTATTTTTATTCTTCTGATATGCCGTCTCCATTGCTTTCTCAAACTCATCCGCTGCAACCTCGATGGTAAGCTTTACCATGCTCTTGCCCAATTCTTCAACTTTGAAACTCATTTCAAAATGTCCTCCTTAAAATCGTATCGTTTTATTATAACACAAAGCCCCGGTTCTGTAAAGTCTCTACTACCGCGTCAGTGTATTGAATACATAATTCGTTTGTTTTTGCTTCCACCATTACACGCACCAAAGGCTCCGTACCGCTTTCTCTTACAAGAATACGGCCTTCGTCTCCCAGAAGTGCGGCAACCTCAGCCACCTTCTTCTGTACCTCCGGGTCTGCCTGGGCTTCCTTCTTATCCGTTACTCTCACATTCACCAGGCGCTGCGGATATACCGTCATTCCGCTTGCCAGCTCCGCAAGGGACTGCTTCGTCTCCGCCATAACCTCCATTACCTTTAAGGAAGTCAGTACACCGTCTCCTGTGGTGGCATGCTTCATAAAAATAATATGACCGGAATTCTCTCCGCCGATCACGTGACCGTTTTCCATCATATTCTCATGAACATATTTATCGCCAACCGCTGTTTTCTCATAGCGGATGCCAATCTCATCAAACGCTTTGTACAAACCGAGGTTTGACATTACGGTGGTAACCACCGTATCGTTTGCCAGTTCCCCATGCTCCTTCATATACTTGCCGCACAGGTACATAATGTGGTCACCCTCCACCAGCTTTCCTTCATGGTCCACCGCGAGACAACGGTCTGCGTCACCGTCATAGGCAAATCCCACATCAAGCTTCTCATCCAGAACCAGCTTCTGCAGACGTTCCATATGGGTGGAACCGCAACCGGTATTGATATTAAGGCCGTCCGGTTCAAGACTGATTACCGAAGTGGTTGCACCCAATGCATCGAATACCTGCTTTGCGACCGACGTAGCGGAGCCGTTAGCCAAATCAAGACCAACTCTTACTCCCGCAAAGGAACCGCCTACCAGGCCGGTGAGATAATCGATATAATGCTGTCTTCCTTCGGAATAATCCACCGTCTTACCGATGTTCTCCCGTCTTGCATAAGGAACCTCTTCAATGATTCCGTCGATATAATCTTCGATCTGCTGCTCAACGTCAGCCTCCAATTTATATCCCTTACCGTTAATCACCTTAATACCGTTATCATAGAACGGATTGTGACTGGCCGTAATCATAATACCGCAATCAAAACCGTCCTGTCTTACTACATAGGCAACTCCCGGAGTCGGTACCACATGAAGCTGATATACATCCGCACCGCTGGCCGTAAGACCTGCCACAAGCGCATACTCCAACATATCACCGGAACGTCTTGTATCCTTGCCGATGACTACCTTTGCCTTATGCTCTTTTCCGTAATAATAACCTAAAAAACGCCCTACTCTGAAGGCATGCTCAACCGTCAGGTTTACACCGGCCTCACCGCGAAACCCGTCCGTACCGAAATATTTTCCCATAGTTCCTCCGTTATTTCCGTTCAATTTCACATGGTATACTCTAACATAACACGAAATGAAATGCAAGCAAGAAAATAATGAATTTATAGAATTTTTAACGAATGCCCGCTCTACGCTCCGTTCCTGTCGAAAAATCATCTCCGCAAACCCCGATACGATTCCGTCCGGAATTCTTCGCACGGTACAATTCCTTATCCGCACGGCGATATAACCCGCCGAAACTGATCTCTTTGCTACACCGGTCTGTTGCCACTCCGACACTGACCGTTACCACCCGGTACTTTGCCTCCTCGGAGTGAGGCATCCTAAGTGCCTCCACATTCCGGCGGATTTGCTCCGCAAGCTCCCTTGCCGCAGTATCGCTTACGCTGTGTACAAACACCAAAAACTCTTCTCCGCCGATACGTGCCACCAATGCCGGCACTCCCTTTACCGTCCTCTTTACGGTATCGGCCACACATGCCAAACAAGCATCCCCTGCCGGATGTCCGAATTTGTCATTGTATTTTTTAAAATGATCGATATCAATCACCAACACCGCCACACTGCGGTTTGCCTCCTCCAGAGCCGGCCACACCGACATCACTCTGCGCATCATTCCCCTGCGATTGTTTATCTTTGTCAAAGGGTCGGTTTCCGCCGCCTTTACTTCCTGCACATATTTTCTGCGATATTCTTCTGCTCGTTTTTTGCCGTAGTATAATTCCAATGCCACCGCTGCACACAATACATGCAGAGCGATCACTACCACCGTCTGCTCTGTAAGTAACGCCTTTTCCGAACACAGCACAACCGGAAATACCGCCTCGATTGCAACACACAATCCGTATTCCCATTTGCTGTACAATAAACAGCAGGCCCCCAAAAGTACCGTCAGCATATACGGCACTACCGATCCGGTTCCCTTCCAAAAGGCATAAGAAATATAGGTAAGCATGCCGGTATTTACAATCAAATACAGCATCTGAAACAGCCACAGCTCACTTTTTTTACTTTTCCTTCTTAATAACTGCACCGCAAAACAGGAAAATGCCACCGAACTCACCCCATAAAGGGCCATGGCAACGATCAACTTGTCCGAAAGCCGGAATAACTCCGCTTTATGTAAGAAAATGATACCGCTCACCGAAAGAGCCGCCAAAAAAAGGGGCACGAAAACAATACGCTGTACATTCTTTCGTTCCAGCGTAAGCGTCTGTCGGTCTGTTCCGTTGTTGGAAAAGACAGTCCCCATGGCAACCCCTCCGTGTGCATTTCAACTACACCTTATAGTGATGTACACAAAAAGAAAACACTACATATTGATTATATCATGTTCGTTTTTCAATATGCAACCCCATTTTTGCATTTTTTTCCGTATTTTTCTTTTTTTCTCCTCATAAACTAAACAAAAAAGGCTTTCTTATGTCCCTCCTCTATGATTTTTTATGCAAAGCCAACCGTTTCCTATGGAACGGACCTCTCCTTATTCTTCTGCTGGGAACCCATCTTTTTTTCACCTTCCGCCTCCGCATGGTACAGCGGCACCTGCCGACAGCACTTCGGTTTTCCGAAAACGGCTCCGAAAAGCAGGGCTTCCGTTCTTTGACCACCGCCCTTGCCGCCACTCTGGGAACCGGAAACATTGTGGGCGTCTCCTCTGCGGTAGCTCTCGGCGGTCCCGGTGCCGTATTCTGGTGCTGGATGACCGGTATCCTCGGTATGGCTACCGCTTATGCCGAATGCTACCTTTGCATGCTGTACCGAAAAGAAGCCGGGGACGGCACATTACGGGGAGGTATTATGTATGTTCTGGAGCATGGACTGAGCAACAAAACCGCAGGACGCCTTTTTGCCGTCCTTCTTCTGGTGGCTTCCTTCGGTATCGGATGCTCCACCCAAGCCGGAACCGTGTCGGAAACACTGTCGGATATTGCAGGCATTTCTCCCGTTTTTACAGGGCTTCTATTGGTTTTCTTTGTAGGATACGTTATCCTGCACGGTTCCGATACCATCCGGAGTTTTTGCAGCCGGCTTGTCCCTGCCATGGCACTGGTTTACCTGGCAGCCTGTCTGCTTTTACTTATCCTCAATCACGCCTATCTCCTTCCCGCACTACGTCTCATTCTCACCTCCGCCTTTACACCCACAGCAGCGTTAGGCGGTATTGCCGGCGGTTCCTTTTTATTTTCCGCCCGTTACGGAATCGCGCGGGGATTATTTACCAACGAGGCAGGCATAGGCACCGCCCCTCTGGCCTTTGCGGAAAACAAAAAAAGCAGCCCGGAACAGGCTGCTCTCCTTTCTATGTCTGCGGTTTTCTGGGATACTGTCATTCTTTGTGCCCTCACCGGCATTGTCATTGTCAGTTCCTTACTCCGGACGCCCGGTTTGGCAACATCCTATACCGCCACTACCTTAACAAGCGCGGCATTTTCCATTCTGCCATGTGGCGAACTTATCCTTGGCATCTCCTTAATTGCCTTTGCCTACGCCACTTTAATCGGCTGGTCCTACTTCGGTGCCCAGGCAGTGCACTATCTGTTCGGCGCTTCCGCCTTACCGACCTACCGCCTTTGCTACCTGGGGATGGTATTCCTTGGCTCTGTCCTGTCACTTCCTTTGATTTGGGAAATGACCGACTTTCTCAACGCCTGTATGGTGCTGCCCAATATCTTTGCACTGTTTTCCCTTTGGCGTGACATACAGCCACCAAAAGCCTAATACTGGATTGCAGCCAACAGTTCCTCCGCCTTCTCCTCGCCCGCCAGTACGGAAACCAATGCCGCACCGAAGGCAATGGCCGTTCCCATGCCGCGACTGGTAATAATATTTCCATCCATAACCACCGCATCCGGCAATGCCTTTGCCCCGAGGAGCTTTTCTTCAAAGCCCGGATAACATGTGGCATGGCGTCCCTCTAACAGTCCGTTCATTCCCAGTACGCTCGGAGCCGCACAAATAGCCGCCAGATACTTCTTGGCGGTGTGATAAGAATGCAACACCTGCTTTACTCCCTCATGTGCCATCAAATGATTGGTTCCCGGCATGCCTCCCGGAAGCACAGCCATCGTACCGTCCTCATAGGAATAGTCCGAAAACACACCGTCAGCCTGAATGATAATTCCGTGGGCACCGGTTACCGCTTTCGTGTCATTTACGGATACCATCACTGTCTCTACGTTAACACGGCGAAGCATATCCACCACCGTAAGTCCTTCAATTTCCTCAAATCCATCCGCAAAAAATACATATACCTTGTTCATACGTTACTCCTTTTCCTGCTTTTGTAATGCTTCGATATAGTTACCGAGTACCTCCGCCGCCTGTCTGTGTCCCTTTTCTCCCGGGTGACTTCTGGCGCCGATACTATCATCGTTTATTTCCTCTAACCTTATATAATGTACCTTTTTATCCTCGCTCAGGTCGCAAAAGGCCCGGATTCCCTCCGTAATCGCAGACTCCACCACAGTTCCCATCATACCGTAGACCCAAAGAATATGGGCCTTCGGATTATGTTTCCTCACAAGGCTTAAAAACTCTGTCACCGCTGTTTGCACCTTGTCCAGACATTCCCTCGCCGGCTGTCCGTCCGTATCGTATTCCATCTTATTTCTTCTGCCGGTAGAATCATCGTTCCATTCCGGATTGCGGAATGCGACTCCGTCGTTAGTGCCAAGGTTGATTACAATATAATCCGGCTGCCAGGAGGAAAAATCATGAGGCTCCTTTGCTCCCAACAATCGATTATTTTCTCCGGTAAGCGTGCCGCACACCTGCTCATAATAAAGCGGTATCGTATGGTCTAAATTGTTATCGTAGGCACAATACACACCGAACCCGCTCTGGGAAATCACCCGGTACTCCGCATGAAGCCGCTCCGCTACCAGATACGGATAGGTACGCCCTGCGGAAAACCACATGGAAATCCAATCCTGTTCTCCCTTACTTCCGTAGCTTCCCTCTCCGGAGGTAATACTGTCTCCGATGAATTCGATTCTGCACTCCGGCTCCGACAGAGGGTGAAATTCTCCGTCTCCCTGTAAACTGTGAACAAGCAGATACGTATCCGGATCCTCCGGCATTGCCTGCACTTCCTTTAGTACCTTAATATGATTTATCTTCCGTGTCGCCATATTGCGATACAGACAAATCTTCTGTCTGCCCTTATTCAACATTTGCCGGGACAAAAATGCTCCGTTCACATACACGGCAATCCATTGTTCCAAACAGGAATAGCCCGTTTCAAACTCACACCACAATTCCGTCCCGTCATAATTACATTCGATACCGGAGCCGGTCCAAAACAGAGGAAGAGGATGCCTCTTCACGGTCCTTCCCAACACACGAAGTTCTTTTATTTCCTCCGGCAACCACACCTTTAGTTCTTCCATGCCCTACTCCCTTCTAATCGTGCTGTCCTCTGGCGCGACGTACTAAAATCCGCTCCAGCACCATACGATAGGTCTCAATAATTCTGGCATCCGCATAGGCGCATCTGTTTGCAAAAAACTGCACGGTTTTCAATCCGAAGCACAGCGTAATTCCCAACACCCCCGCCAACAACAATTCGGTTTTCAGATTCATACTGAGTAGCGTAAAAAAGGCCCCCAGATAAATAAAAAACACCAAAGAATAGGTCCGCCCGATTTGAAATGCACTGAACATTACTTCATTCAACCGCATCTGCATCCCTACGATTTTATCGGAATCCAGCCCGCTGCAATAGGCATAAATCTCCTCAAACAATTCTTTATTGTCCTTAACCTCCGGACCAAGTCGGAGGCCAAGCGGT
>JAZUBD010000243.1:0-1954 GCA_045638305.1 Lachnospiraceae bacterium | reverse complement strand
CACATCAGAATTTCTTCCTTCCGTATCTCATCAAACCACCAACCGCGATACACCGGATTCGATGTAGCCTGCTCCTCTACCAGCTCTGCAAACAACCGTCCGGCGTATTCTTCTCCAACAGCATTCAGACTTTCCGCACTCTCCTCCTCTTTTGAAAGCAATTTTCTCAACACCCAGGCAAGGGAATGAAGCTGTTCATTGGTCTTTAAGGATGACACCGCCGTCATATCCACGGAATGCTCGCCGCAAATGACTTTCTTACTATCCTCGGTACAAACGGTCTGCAGAAGCAACGATTTTGTCCCTTCCCCGGTCAGTAGCACCCTTCGCTCACTCACGGAACTCTCCGTATCATTCGGTTTCTCTTCCTCACAAACCGTTACTCCCAGTGCCTTTACCTCTTCCGTCACGTCCGCCGCCACATATTCATGCATCAGAATCACGGTATCCGCAATCTTTAAGTACTCTCCCGAACCACCGATTACAAGGATTGTCGATATCCCTTTCTGCTCCGCAACACCTCGGATTCTGTCCGTAAACGGAATAATCACTTCGTTTTTTACTATCCTCCGCATCAACTCATCACGAATCATAAAATTCGTCGCACTCTTATCCTCATCAATGGTCAAAAGCCGGCTTCCTCCCGCAATTGCCTCGATAATATTTGCTGCCTGAGAGATGCTTCCGCTGGCATGCTTCGTTGTAAAATTCCGAATATCCTGAAACGGAATCTCGGAGAAGAACATGGAGATATCTTCGTTGGCCACATATCTTCCGTCCTCCGCATTTGTCACCGCAAGACTTTGCTCCGCCACCACAAACTCCCTGCCGTCTCCCGGTACATAATTGTAAATCCCGGCTTCGATGGCCTCAAGGAGCGTGGTTTTCCCGGAAAATCCCGCACCGGTGATGACCGTAATTCCTTTTGGTATCCCCATGCCGGTAAGCATAGTTCCGTCTGCCATGTGAACCTCCACTCGCAAACGTTCCGGCGCTACAAAAGGAACAGCACCTTCAAGCGGCTCCTCGCTGTCACCCTTTCTTGGCAAACTGCTTCCGTCCGCCACAAAAGCCACATAGCCCTTCTCCCGGCAAAACCTTCGTAACGCCATCTGCTTTTTATAAACAGACAATCTCACCCGCAATTCTGCCTTATCAAGGAATGCGCTACCTTCTTCCACAGTCTTTAAAATGTCCGTTATCATCCGGCTGATTCGCTCCCCGAGAATGGACACGCCGGCTCCCGTCGGGAACAGCACAAACAGCTTCAGTACAAAGGCATGCGTCTCCTTATTGTAAAGCAATCCGCTTCGTCTCAGAATCCGGCAATCCGGCTTCTGACACTGAATTTTCGACACCAGGCGTTCCAACTTATTATTTGCAGTGTACTTCTCGCTCAGCTCTTCAAGCAGTGCGCTGTAATACCGCAGCAAATAATCCTCAAAAAACGCCGTATATCGTTCAATCTCTGCCCCATCCAATTCCAATATCTCCGCATCCAGATTAATATACATTGCCACATTGGCCGGGTATTTCGGATTCAGCGGTACGAATTTCACGGCAATCCCGTCCACATACTCATAAGTTTCTCTCCATCGACTCAACAAATAGGAAATCGGCTTTCCGTTTAAATTTGTCTGCCCGTTAGAGCGTAATACTTTTTTCAGTTCTCTTATTTTTGTAAAATCATTCATCATATTTGCAGCTATCTGCCTCCTTTTCAGTCTCATTTGTTTGTTCAAAATATTCGATTATTCTCATAAAAACCTCACCTTCCTCATCCGGTTCACCGCCGCCAGTACATCTTCCTTTCGCGGTAAATCCATAAATCGTTCACATTCCGTAAAATGATTGGAGAAGATGCAATCAAATCCTTCCTCTTCCATTTTGCGGTACAATGCTTCCAACTTCGTCCCCACATCAAACTTCGTATCGTTTAAGGACACTTCCAAAT
>JAZUBD010000242.1:0-7861 GCA_045638305.1 Lachnospiraceae bacterium | reverse complement strand
GTTTAATTATCAAGGTTCATTCACTTTTGCTGTCGTCCGTTTTACCGAAGCAGCTTAACCAGTTTATCACACTCTGTTGTGAATGTCAAGCACTTTTTAAAACTTTTTCAAAATTCTTATTTCTAAGATTTTTCGGTTTTTATCGCTTCTCGGTGACAGCTTCGTTAGTATAACACCTATTTTCTCTTCTGTCAACACCTTTTTTAAAACTTTTTTATGTTTATTATTTCCTTATTTTTCAAGGGTTTCAGGAACCTCAGCCTATTGTGGAAATCATTTCTTTTTACCTCAATATCTAGTGTTTGTTTTATCCAAACAATTTCCTATTACAGAACTCGGTAGGAGATTTCGTATTTCCTACCGAGCAAAAAAGACCGATACACTTCCGCATATCGGTCTTCCGTATCATTTATTTCTCGTGATTACTTCTTCTGTACCAAATGCACAGCAAAGCCACCGAACTGTCCCTTCACATAGATTGCCATAAGGTTGCCCTTTGCATCCTTCTTTGCGGTCAGCTCGTCAAACTCGAAGCCCTGCAGCTCCATATGATACTTTGCGCGATCGATATAATTGGTACGAATCGCAATATGACCGTGGGCTCCGAGATACGGAGTCTTCATTACTTCTATTGCAGAACCGACAAATACAGAGCTGTTACCGGTCTTCTTTGCAAAACCAAACAACTTCTCAAATGAGCCTGCGATACCGTCCGCTTCTTCCTCGCTGTTTGCGTTGATACCTACATGGGCAATCTCGAAACCGAGCATAGTATTTACCGCTTCTCTGGTCAGACGCTTAATCTCCTCAAAGTTTCCGTCATTAATCAGAGCATCACTTACCATCCAGCTTCCGCCGCAGGCAATAATCTTCGGGAAGTCCAAATAAGACATCAGATTCTTTGCATTGATACCGCCGGTCGGCATAAACTTTACCTTCGTATACGGAGCCGCCATCGCCTTAATCTTTGCAATACCGCCGGATGCTTCAGCCGGGAAAAACTTCACGACTTCAAGTCCCAGTTCCAGTGCCTGCTCGATATCCGTCGGACTGGAGGTACCCGGAGTAATCGGTACTCCCTTCTCCTGACAATACTTTACCACACGCGGATTCAGGCCCGGACTGACAATAAACTTAGCCCCTGCTGCCACCGCACGATCTACCTGCTCCGTAGTCAGAACGGTACCTGCACCTACCAACATATCCGGACAAGCCTGTACCATCTGACGAATCGCCTCTTCTGCCGCCTCGGTTCGGAAGGTCACTTCCGCCACCGGAAGTCCGCCCTCACAAAGAGCCTTCGCAAGGGGAGCTGCGTCCTTTGCATCATCAATCTTCACTACCGGAATAATTCCGAGTTTCTGAAACTGTGTTAAAACGTCCATCTCTTTTCCTCTTTCTTCTTATTAGATAATAGCTTCCTATGGGTTCACAAATTGTAAGTGCTTACATTTATAGCATAACAGAAAAGTGCCCGATTTTCAAGCACTTTTTCCGCCTCTGTTTCTTTTCCTATCGCCCTAATGCTTATCCTCGGGCAATAAATTTCGATACCATGTTATTCTTATATAAGAAATCCAACAATGGATTCTCTGCGATCATGCCCATAGCCTCACTGCCGAATTCCGTTCCGGCAAACATGGTAAGAATTACAAACAAAATCCATACAACCAGTAGTCCTTCCGCCGCACCGGCCGCCAAGCCGGCCGCCGCATTAATTTGCTTGAGCAGCGGAAGCTTCGCTAAAAGGTCCAGCGTTTTGCACAAAATTGCCAACGCAATAATCGCCAAAACCAACGTCACCACAAAGGCAATTGCGTTAATAATCATATTGGTAATCTGACGACATGCATATTCCTCGAATCTATCTACCTGCATGGACAAGTAATTCTCTTCCGTGTTATTTTCTGAAATCGATTGCTTAAATGTCTCCGGAAGCGGCAACGACTCAATCCAGGACTGCTGTTCTTCTTCCGTCTCCTCCTTTACCTCCTCGGAAGAAAAATCCACAACCGCTGCAATTTTTTCATCAAAAAATCCTACAATCGCTTCGTTGCTCTTCATCATCCCCGCCACTACCGGGCTAAACAACATAGCAATCAAAAGCGCCGCAATGGTAGACACCAACGAAAAGACCATCTTAATCATTCCCTTTTTAAAACCGATAAACGCCAACGCGCCTATGATAACAATGACCGCAATTAAAATCCAATTCATCCCGCATCCTCCTTTGTTATACCAGCTTAATTACACGAACCAACCGGTTTTCCACCAAATAATACCGGTTCCCGCCGATGACAAACATCTGCCGGATTCCGTTTTCAAAGGTTCCCTGATAAGTCAACAACCCCTTTTTAATATCGTACACCTCGCATCCGGAATAACTGTACAACACTACCTCGTCTCCGGCAGTATGCAATCCTACATAAGGCAGAGAAATCACCTTTTTCATGCAAACCTCACCGGACTTGTTATAGGCCTCCAGCACCTCCTGCCCATCCTTATTCTTCGTAACCGTGCAGAAATAATCTCCGAAAGCAATACTCTTTACCTCTGCGGTAATTTCTTTTTTATGTAACGGCTCCGGAACCTCCTTTACACGAAACAGCTCCATCACATTTTCACCCATCACCAAAGCCGTGTCATTATCCCAAAACTCGATACGCGGTACCATACATTCCGGATATTGCACCTGACCCACCAGATTACTGTTGTAATTCTGGCCCACTTCATCAAAATTATAAAAGGTCACACTGCTCACCGGCTCGTCCCGCTCCACCTTCATATAAGAAGTAATCAGCTTCTTTCCGTCCTTAGACAACGCAACCGCCAACGGAAAACCGTCCCGAGCCACTACCGTTTCGATTTCCACATAGAGCTCGCCCTCTTTGCTGTACAAATATATATAGTCCTTTTCTTCTCCGTTCATCAATACAGCTGTAACGCCTTGCTCCGCCACACTAATCATCTGAATCGGATACGGGGTGGAAAATGTCTTTGTGGAACCGGTTCCGTCCGATATCAAATACTGCTTGGCACCGATATCCGCCACCGCCATAACGGATCCGCAAAATACAAACTTCGGATTCTTCATGGTACTGTAGGTCACATTCCAAAGCAAAGTGCCATCCTTGGCAATGGCCTGGGCACCCTCCCGTCCGCAACGAACCAACGCACCGTCTACTTCCGCGTATTCCAAAACATCACTGATTTCCAGCTCTTGTACTACCTCATAGCCCTTGTACTCCTTATTTGCCAGTAAGAAGTACCCTGCAACTCCGACAATCAAAAGAACTACCGCTGCAAGTCCGATTATTTTTATCTTTTTCATACGCGTTTGTACCTCCCTCTTTACTCCCGAACAAAAATACGCGCAGGCGTCACCACACTCCTGCGCACACTATCCTATTTACATCATAATACAAAGTCCCCATCTCGTCAATCCGGGTTTTAGGATTGGTTCTCATTCCAAGGGAAGTCCGGCCATCCGCCATCCGGCATTTGCGGAAACTCTCCGTTCGGGAAATTCGGCCATTCACCCTCCGGCATCTGTGGCATTTCTCCCTCCGGGAATCCCGGCCACATTCCTCCGCCAAAGCCGCCCGGTCCTCCAAACTCTCCCTTATCTCCTTTACCTCCGCCGCCGAAGCCGCCCGGTCCTCCAAAGCCACCCATACCTCCGGAGAATCCGAAACGGGTCACCACCTCAGATAATATCCCTTCATAGCAATTCTCGCCGTTTATCGCCACAGACACTTCCGCGTCCTTTACAAAGTTCTCAGAAGATGCAACAATATAATTGAACTGTCTCGGCACCTCTTCCGAAAACACCGTTTCTCCGTTTACAACAATCTCCACTTTACTACCAGCCTGTTCCTGCGAATCAAGTCCTGCTGCCAGAGAATATTGTCCGGACGTATCCGCCGGTGCCAGCCCCATAACAGATCCCCCCGCAGCAAACACCGTACCGCCGTTCAAGCAAAAGGTTCCTCCGTAATCCAGCGCACCTTCCCCTCCTCCGGTGGATCCGAATGCAGTAATCACGCCGCCGTTTATGGTAAGATCACCGTTGGAGTCCAGTCCGTCTCCGCCGGCATTAACGCGAATAGAGCCCCCATTGACAATCACTTCTCCCTCGCCCTCTCCGAACATTCCCATGCCCGGGCGACCGAATCCGGAACCGTCTGCGCCTCCCGCCGCATTCATGCCGTCATCATCGGACGTAATATCGATTTCTCCGCCGGAAACCATAATATACAATCCTTCCAATCCTTCATAGCTTTTTGTAATCTGTAGCTTACCTCCGACAATCTCCAGCGTTTCATCCGCATGCGCCCCGTCGTCTCCGGTAGAGATAATAAACTCACCGTTCTTTATTATAATATTTGTATTACTGTGAAGAGCATCATCACAGGTATCCAGTTCAAACCGTCCTCCTGTGATCTGCAACAGTGCTCCCGCCTTGAGTCCCTTTGTCGAAACGGCATCCTCCTCCGTGCTTTCCTGAGAACTCCAATCACCCCATTTGCCCCAATCCATACCTCCGCCGAATCCGAAGGAATCGGTTTTCACCGGAGCATTGGCTGCACCGCCACCGGATGTAATATCAAAGGTACCGCCGTTTATCGTCAGGGTATTCTCCGCCTGCATTCCGTCGTTTCCGGCAATAAGTGTAAAGCGTCCCCCGTCAACCACAATATTTCCCAGGCCGGCATCCACGTCATTACTTGCCTTTAATGCATCCGCTGCCGCATCTACCGTAACAGTTCCTGCCGTAACATACAAAAGGTCTCGTCCCACAATACCATCCTCTGCGGATGTCACATTCAGTTCTCCGCCGAGAATGTATAAGGAATCCTTTCCTTTTACCGCATCTCCGTAGACAGAAGTCACCGTCAGCTTTCCCTCTCCGTTTATTACCAGATTATGCTTTGCATAAAGGGTAGCATCCGGTTCATCCTCCCCCTCCGCAAACACATAGGAACCACCGTCGGACAACGTATTTACAGAGCCCTCCGTCAGGGTAACGGTCACCTTCGCTGCTTTTTTACAATACACCGCCGCACTCGTTTCGTTATGTACCGTCACCCCGTTAAAAATCAGGTGCACTTCACTTTCATTATCCACGTTCACATAGATACTACCATTGGACAAACTACCGCTGATTTCATACGCACCGGCTTCCTTAATCTTCAACCGGGTCCCATCCGCTTCACACCCGGTACCCGAAATCTCTATCCCGGCATCCCCGAGCTTCACCACCGCCGTCCGGTCCGCATTCTCCGTCACCTGGTGGTTCTTTACCGTCTCAATCGATTCATCGGTTCCCGGCGCCTGCGTCACCGAAACCGGAGCATTTACACTACTTTCTTCCTCCGTACCGCCCTGCTGTCCGGATTCTGTTTTTCCGGAAGCCTCCGGCTTCTGTTCCGTTACAGGTGCAGACTTACACGCCACTGCGCCAAGCAGTAATGCCGTGCAAAAAAACACCATTCCTTTTCTTATCTTTTTATATCCCATGAGATTCACCTTCCTATGTAGCTTCTATTTGCCTTTCTTTCCGTATTTTATCTCCCTGTCACGTCCGTTTTGTGTTCACACCGTGAACATTCTGTGAAATCCTTACGGCAAGTAAAGCTCCTGTCCCGCATAAATCCAGTTTTCATCCGAAATCTGATTTACTCCCTTTACCTCATCCATACGGGTCAGGTTTCCGTAAAACTCTCTGCAAATCCCCGCTAAAGTATCTCCGCTCTGCACAATATACAAGCTCATGGTGTCCGGGTCGATTACGACCGTCTCCTCCACGGGAGATTCTGTCGGTGCCGGGGTAAATTCCGGAAGTGCCGGGGTTACCGGAAGTTCTTCCCCTCTCGTTCCCATTAAATACGGTTCCTCGGTAACCGGAATAAACTCTCCCTCGGAAAACTCCCCGTTTTCATCGCCTTGTATAACGCCCGGCTGCGTCGGTTTTACCTCTACATTTGCCTGCACTACATCCTTATCCCCTCCCGCTTGTACAGAAGATGTAGCCACCGGCGTCGGATTCATGGTAGGTATTCCGGCACTTCCCGCCTGCCCCGGGTCCTTTTCCCGCAAGGCATACGCCCCCAGCGCCAAAAGAGCCATGGCCGCTACAATGCCGGCACCGTGTCCGGAACCGGATTTTCCGCCTTTCTTTTCCGCCCGATCTCTCGGGTTTCCCTTTTCCCGCTTCGCTTCCGCAAATGTCGTGGGACTCTCTCCCGTTTCTCCCTCCTCTGCATCTGATTTCCGCCCTACCTTTTTACTGAGTTCTGCCAAAATCGGCTCCGTATACCCCGCATCCACCGACGGCGGCGCCCCCGCTACCAAATAATCCTGCATTTCCTCATTCTTTTCGTAATAAATACAATAGCCCGGCCATTGCTTTAACTCTCCCTTATCGTACAGATAGAACTCCGCTTCCTTCTCCACCGGGTCCACGCGGTAAAGCACCCGGTCTCTTCCTCCGAACCAATCCGTATGTGTCTTGCGAACCTCCTCCGTCACCTCCGTTAAAAACTCCGGTCCGCCCAAAAACCAGCCCACCGCTTCGTACTGTGGAAAATACCGTTTAATCTTTTCATACACACTTGCCCATACCTCGGAAGTGAAACAAACGGAATTGTCCACTATTACTTCTTCCGCCTCAATCGCCCCGCGAATAAAAACATATCGCTTACCTTCAGACTTCATAAACTCACCAACCAGTACCGCCACCCGACACTCTGTGTAATCACTTCCCGCCAATCTGCGCAAATATCCTTCCGCATAATCTTCTATGTAGATTTCCGGACTGTTTCCGCCGAGTCCCATCTGCTTGATATGCTTTGGCAGCTTCAATAACCGGTTTATTTCTCCCGAATGTTCCGTTTCATTTCTTTGCACAATTTTTTCTTCCATATACCTTTCCCTTTCTGCCACATTACATTTTACGGTCTGTTTCCGCTTGTCCCTATCATAACGGACAGGCCTTGCTTTTTTTGCCAAACCGTGCTGTCGCAAAAAAGAATCGGAATACGGCATTCGGTAAAATACACCGCTTATCGCATCGGTTTCTATGCTTTTTTTGTAAAACGCTTTTCTTTCCGTCGTATTCTGTCAAATATTTTACAAAGATTCCCAATTATATTATTCTAATTTCTCTATACAGGGGAATACTTTAGTATAGACACCCTTATTTTATTCACGATTTACGGAGGACGATACCTTGAATACCGTTCATTACTATAATGCGGAAGACTATGCCTCTTCCCTTCAATTCGGACAAGCCTTTTCCACTCTGTTGCGGGAACGCCTCACGCAGGACCGGCCCCTGATTTTCCTTTGCATCGGGTCCGACCGGGCCACCGGCGACTCTCTGGGACCTTTAATCGGATACAAGCTGGAACAGCATCTCCACCGGAATTACATGGTTTACGGCACCCTGGAGGCTCCGGTACATGCAAAAAATCTGGCGACCCTGGTGGAACAAATTCACAGTCGCCATAAAAATCCTTATATTATTGCCATTGATGCTTCTTTGGGAAAACAGGCTCACATCGGCTACTACACGCTGGGTATCGGTTCCCTAAAGCCGGGGGCCGGTGTCGGGAAAGACTTGATTTCCGTAGGGGATGTATTTATTACCGGCATCGTAAACCTGTCGGGGCTCTTGGACCGGATGCTGTTACAAACCACCAGGCTCCACACGGTTATGTCCTTAGCCGACCGGATTTATCTCGGTATCCGCTACGGTTTGAACTTATTTGCGGAGCAGAGCTCCTCTGCCAACCGTCGCATGGCCTCCTTATCCACCTTACAAACCTCCCGGTCATACGTGTAAAGGCCGTTGATTTCC
>JAZUBD010000241.1:0-1380 GCA_045638305.1 Lachnospiraceae bacterium | reverse complement strand
GGCGGCGGTATTCCGATTATCCGTCCGCTTAATCAGTCTTTGACTGCGGATGAAATTATGGAAATTACCGGTATCTTAAACGGTACCACCAACTATATTTTGACCCAGATGCGTGACTTCGGTTCCGATTTCGATACCGTGCTGAAAGAAGCACAGAGACTGGGTTATGCAGAGCGTAATCCGGAGGCTGACGTGGAAGGGTACGATGCATGTCGTAAGCTTGCGATTTTAACTTCCCTTGCTTACGGTAAGCAGGTGGATTTTGAGGATATTTATACCGAGGGTATTACAAAGATTACCGCAGAGGATATGAAGTATGCACAGAGTCTCGGTTGTACCATTAAGCTTCTGGGTATGGGCAATCGTCAGGATGATAAGTTCTTCGCTATGGTAGCTCCGCGTATGATTAACAAGCATCATCCGCTGTACAGTGTAGATGATGTATTTAACGGTATTTTGGTAAAGGGTAATATGTTGGGTGATGTTATGTTCTACGGTCGCGGTGCAGGTAAGCTTCCGACCGCTAGTGCCGTGGTTGCGGATATTGTGGATGCTGCAAAGCATGTGGGCACCAACATTATGACTCACTGGAGCAACAAGAAGCTGGCTCTTTCTTCTTGTGACGAGGCGCTGAACGTGTTCTTTGTTCGTGTACCGGCAGAGGAAAAGGATGCGGCAGTGGCAGCATTCGGTACTGTGAAGGAAGTAACGGCAGAGGGTGTAACCGGTGAGTTTGCATTCGTAACCGAAAAGATGACAGAAGCAGCGTTTGCGGAGCAGAGCAAGAAGGTTACCGTAAAGAATCGTATTCGTGTAGAAGCATAAGGAAAGAAGGAAATCAGTATGAAGTATATTGTAGTTTTAGGTGACGGTATGGCGGATGAGCCGATTGCGGAAATCGGTGGAAAGACTCCGCTTGCATATGCAAACACCCCGATGATGGATGAACTGGCAGGGAAGTCTGTAGTGGGATTGTCCGCAACGATTCCGGAGGGAATGAGTCCGGGAAGCGATACCGCAAATCTTGCGGTGCTTGGTTATAATCCGAAGAAGTATTATACCGGACGTTCTCCGCTTGATGCCCGTTCCATCGGTGTGCCGATGAAGGATACGGACATTGCCCTTCGTTGTAATATCGTTACGGTGTCCGAGGAGGATGTGCCGTACGCAGAGAGAACCATTATCGACCACAGCTCCAGCGAGATTTCTACGGAGGATGCGGCTGTGCTTTTAGAGGC
This sequence comes from Lachnospiraceae bacterium, assembly GCA_045638305.1. GTDB lineage: Bacteria > Bacillota > Clostridia > Lachnospirales > Lachnospiraceae > SIG307. The sequence continues at coordinate 142 of JAZUBD010000241.1, read as the reverse complement.
AGTGAAGAAGGAGTTACAGGACGATATCTACAGTTATTATGTGGGTACCAGCTACAGACACCTTTTGATTTGGGATAAGGGGCAGGTAGTTCCGCTTACTCCGCCTCACGATATTTTAGGCAAGGTCATCGGCGATTATCTT
>JAZUBD010000240.1:0-3213 GCA_045638305.1 Lachnospiraceae bacterium | reverse complement strand
GCCCACATCCTGGCCCAGGCAGTAAAGCGCCTGTATCCGGAGGCAAAATGTGCCATCGGTCCGGCCATTGCCGACGGATTCTACTATGATTTTGAATTCGACTTTGAGTTTTCCGACCGGCATTTCGAGGAAATCGAGGCCGAAATGAAGAAAATCGCCAAAGAAAACTTACAGTTACGGCATTTCGTTCTCTCCCGGGAAGAAGCGTTGAAACTTATGGAAGAGAAAAACGAACCGTACAAAATCGAACTCATCAACGACCTGCCGGAGGATGCGGTACTGCAATTTTACCAGCAGGGCGACTACGTCGAGCTTTGTGCCGGTCCTCATGTCTGCTACACCAGCGCAGTTAAGGCAATCAAGCTGTTGTCCGTTGCCGGTGCCTACTGGCGAGGCGATGAAAAGAACAAGATGCTGACGCGCATCTACGGCACGGCATTCCCTTCCAAAGATCTCCTGGATGCCTATCTTTTCCGCATGGAAGAAGCCAGAAAAAGAGACCATAGAAAACTGGGCAAAGAATTGGGATTATTTGCTCTCATGGAGGAGGGTCCGGGACTTCCGTTCTTTTTACCGAAGGGTATGATTTTAAAGAATCTTTTGATTGACTACTGGAGAAAAATACATCGTCGCGAGAACTATCTGGAAATCTCCACGCCGATCATGCTCCATCGTTCCCTTTGGGAGACGTCGGGACACTGGGAGCACTACCGGGAAAACATGTACACGACGGTGGTGGACGAAAAGGACTTTGCTATCAAACCGATGAACTGTCCGGGCGGCATGCTGGTGTATAAAATGGAGCCGCGCTCCTACCGTGATTTACCGATGCGCATGGGTGAGCTGGGCATCATTCACCGTAACGAGAAATCCGGTACGCTCCACGGTCTTATGCGCGTACGCTGCGCTACGCAGGATGACGCCCACATTTTCATGACGCCGGACCAGATTTCCGATGAAATCAAGGGCGTGGCCCGACTCATTGACGAGTTCTATACGCAGTTCGGCTTCTCCTACCACGTAGAGTTGTCTACGCGTCCGGAGAACTCCATCGGCAGCGACGAAGACTGGGAACTGGCAACGGAGGGCCTCAAAAACGCACTGGACGATTTAAAACTTCCGTACGTGATTAACGAAGGGGACGGCGCCTTTTACGGCCCGAAGATTGATTTTCATTTAGAGGATTCCATCGGAAGAACGTGGCAGTGCGGCACGATTCAATTAGACTTCCAGCTTCCGCAACGTTTCGAAGCGGAATATATCGGCGCCGACGGTGAAAAGCACCGCCCGATTATGATTCACCGGGTAGTCTTCGGTTCCCTGGAGCGTTTTATGGGCGTTCTGATTGAGCACTTTGCCGGCAAGTTCCCGTTGTGGCTATCTCCGGTACAGGTAAAAATCCTGCCGATTTCGGATAAATTCCTCGACTACGCAAAGCAAGTGGAAGCCTCCTTAAAGCAGGAAGGACTACGCTGCGAAATCGATGCTCGTGCCGAAAAAATCGGTTACAAAATCCGAGAAGCCCGAGAGGACCGGGTACCGTATATTCTTGTGGTGGGAGAAAAAGAAGCCGAGAGCGGCTCTGTCGCCGTCCGCAAGAGAGATGAGGGGGATTTGGGAAGCATGGAACTTTCCGATTTCCTCGCACTCCTGAAAGAAGAAGGAATTTTTATTCCGTAATGAAAAGGGGCTGCGCACTTCACACATGCGCAGCCCCAAAATCTTTTATTCGTACTTAGAGAACAGAGTCAACAATTCCTCCGTCTTATCTTCCACAAAACTGGATACGGTCATGGTAACCGCATAATCACCCAAGCTGTAGTCAAACAACTGAATTGCGTAATACGGCACGCCGTTCATATCACTCGCCACATAAATCACATCACGCTTTTCCCCGCAAAAGTTCACCGTCTTCTTGTACATCTCCTGTACATTAATTCCTGCCTGTGCATAGGTTGCGATTAACACATCCTTCTGGGCCGTCAGCATCCCGTCTACAAACTCCTCGTTGTTCATACTACCAAATGCCCGACGCTCCTGAGCGCTCATCTTCTGATACATGATATTCATGGAAGTCAGTTCTTCCGCATTCTCCGCACTCATGTCCGTGATTACCTGGAGATTGCTCATCAACGCCTCTGCCTCGGTTCCGGCAAACAGTTCTTCCACATTCTGCGGAAGCTCCTGAAGCTCTTCAGCGGTATAAAACTCCCAACCGGAATCCAACGTACAAGAAATTCCCATGTACTCGTTTACGTAAACACCGCCCTGTACTCGGCCGAGAGACGTCGTCTTTCCCGTTTCCTCCGGTGCTTTCGTTGCCTTTGTCTCTTCATTCTTTGCTGCTTCCGTCGGGGTTACATCGGTATCGTTCTTTTCCTGCTCATCGCTCACTACCGGAGTAATCTTGCCGGAGATATCCTCCGCATCCTTGCCTCCGCATGCCGCAAATGCCATTGCCATCGCCAGTACCATAACCAATTCTGTTACTTTTTTTCTCATAATCGTATTTCCCTTTCTTGTTGAACAACGTACCGTTTTGTTCCGGTCATTTTCTATCAACTATCATTATAATAATATCATTTAGATAATATGTCAAGCCCTATTTTCAAAATTTCTCATTTTATTTATTTTTTACTCGTACTTCGTAAACAGATTCAACAGCTCCGTCGTTTTATCTTCATTATAGCATGCAATGGTCATCACCGACGCATAGTCCCCGCTATGATAGTCGAAAATCTGGAGCGAATAATACGGAGTTCCCTCCTCAATGATAGCCATATATTGTACGGTACGTTTTTCCCCGAGAAAATATACATCCTTCGCCGTTAAGGTCTGTATCTCCAGGCCCACACTCGCATATAAATCCTTCAAAGCGCCTTTACTCTCTATACCGTTTAGCACAATCTGACGCTCCGTCTGGTTTTTTCGTTCCTCCTGCTGCTCCTTCGTCATTTTTATGAAGTAAACATTCATGGAGGACATATCATTCTGATTCTCTACCAGCATATCCTCGAAAAAGTCTGCTTCCTCCATCAAACCACCCAAGCCGGAGTTGGTAAGCAACCCTCCTACGGTATCCTCCCGTTGTTTTATCTCCTCTGCGGTATACGTTTCCCATTCCGGTCCGAATTCTACGGTAAAGCCCAAATATTCGTTGGTATATGTATTTCCTTCCCATACTCCGGCCGGATTCTTAACTTTCTTCTTTTC
>JAZUBD010000239.1:0-3675 GCA_045638305.1 Lachnospiraceae bacterium | reverse complement strand
GTACCGGCTGATCTAACGTAATATACAAACCGTACACATAGCCGGTCTTTGTCACACCGCCCTCCGTAAAGGAAATGCGATACCAGGTATCCCCGTTTACCGTAGTAATCCCTGTAGCAGTTACGGAAGCACCGTAACGCAGAGAAGTAATCAGTGCATTGCTTGTTCCCGCTCCGTCGCGTACATTTAACGTACCTGCCGTAACCGTTGCCGGTACGGAGAACTCATCCGCATAATTTCCGCCGGACTGTGTCGGCGCATTGGTCGGTGCAGGCGGCGCGGTCGGCTTCGGCGTTGCTGTCGGAATCGGCGCATTCAAGGTCACATACGGTGCATAGGCGTAGCCGGTTTTTGTGGTCCCGCCGGACTCATAGGACACCTTATACCATTTCTCACTGCCGGAATAAGTCTCGCCAAGAACCGTTACCTTCGCTCCGCTTTTTAATGTATCTAAAAGCGCTCCGGATGTCCCGGCGCTCTGTCTGATGTTTAATTCCGTTACCCAGATTTGTCCCGGAAGCGTATACTCCGTTGCCAAATTCCCGGAGGAAACCGGGGCCTTTGTTGCAGTCGGAGCCTTCGTCGGCGGCGGAGCCACCGTCTCCTCTACCTCCACGTACTTTCCGCTGATATACCCCTTTACGGTTTTGCCGCCAAAGGCAGTTACGATATAATACCAGCCGTTCTCTTCCCCTAAAATGTCTACCACGGCATTCTTTGACAAATATACATCCTGACCGTCCACCGTCAGCTTACTGTAGCTGGTACTCGGGCCGCTTCTCACATACAAACTGGACGCAATAATCGTACCCTCCTGTGCCGCTTGCGGTCTCACAGGAGCTAAGCCTACCGTATTTCCGAACAACAGTCCCGCGCACAGTAGCATTGCAATCGCCCGGTGACTGCGTCTCCATCCTTCTCGTAACTTCATTTAACTCTCTCCTTTATTAACGTATCTTACAAAACCTCATCTATTGTTCCATATCTTGTAGATATACCATATCCATTCTACCATTGTAAGTATAAGACTACTATATGTCAGATTCATGTCAGTAATAAAAAAAGACGCCGGGGAATCCTGTCTCTGCAATACCGAGAGAGGAACACTCCCCGACTATCTGTCGTTTCCTTATCTTCTTTTCTTATTCGTCTTTTTCTTCTGTGTTGCATTTTTCGTAGACGTTACTTTTGCATCCTGCGCAACATCCGCTTTGACTTCTTGCAGATCTTCTGCTGTCTGTAACACTGTCGCTTTCGCCTCCTTGGAGGCTGTCACGTTCACTGCCTGCATAGCTTCCTGCTCACGGCTCTTTGCCACCAGCACATTTGCCGTCAGTCCCAGTGCAATCATCCCCCAGAATACCGGCGCCGTTACTACCATAGAGTCATTGGAAATGCCGGAAATCATATAACCGATACTACCGATAAGCGCTGCAATACCAAAGGCCTCCGTCTGGGTACTAAGTTTTCGGAACGCATACAAACGCAAACTCCATACCGCATACCAGCCGTAGAATACCAGCAGACAAAGCAGAGAAAGTACACCGGTCTGCACGCCCACCTGAAGGTACCAGCTGTGAGGCTTTGTCATGACCTGTCCTACAAATCCCATTTCCCTCATCTTTAAATAATCGTTCTGTGGATATTCCAAAATGAAGGTATCCGGTCCGGAACCAAGGAAAATATGCTTCTTTAACAGCGGAATCGTCCTGCTCCAAATATAGCCTCGCCCGGAGAAGAACTTCTGATAATTCTCAAATCCCACAGACTCTGCCATTACCATATCCGACTGTTTATATACCTCGCCACCGTCTTCCGTCTGATATTTTGTCACATACTGATAGGTCTCGCGCTCTGCGTTATAGGTAAATGGCCATTCCCCATCAGCTTTTAACAGCATACCCCAAGTACCTTCCTCATCTACCGGCACCGGAAGCACCTGCAGCTCTGTTAGGGCCGGATGCTCGAAGTGGAAAATATCCTCCGTCTCCTCTTTCACTACAGCAATCTGTTCGCCGCCCTTCTCTGCTGCATAAACACCATAATACCCATCTTCCGTATACAGATACAAATCTACCGTTACATCATTATAGGTAAAAACCACACTTTCCTTCGTGGTGTAAATCTCCGTAAGACCGGTTTTCCGCACCGTTGTACCGTCCACCACTACAGTTTCCACCACTTTTTCTTCATCCATATTGAAAATATTTTTCAAACGATCAAAAATCAAATTGTCGTTATATGCATTTACAAGTAACACAATTACAACTGCCAGATTCACTGCCGGTATGGACAAATACCAATACTTAATAATACCCTTAAAACATACAACTAAAGCTATGCAAAGAGCCACAATTGCCGCAATCAAGCCCGCACGGGAACGGCTGGACAAAAGTGCCACCGCCACCAAAACAAAATCTGCAATATGCCAGATGCGACGCCACTTATTCTTTTCATATAACACCAATAACGCCAAAAACGGCACCACAAAGGATCCGTACACACCGAGATAGTTCGGGTTATACATGGTAGCCATGGCCTGTCCATCCGTAAAATTCAGAGACAACTCTCCGCCTACAGCATCCAAAAAGCGCTCCGTGGTAATTAACTTCTGCGTCAAACCGTTTGCCAAGAAGTCAAGGCCCAATCCCTGAAGCGTACCGAGAAGACCGATAACAGTTGCACTAAAACAGATGGCATCGGTTACTACCTGTAACTCTAACTCTTCCTGCGCATACAAATACACATAGTAAACAATGGCCACATATCCCAACAGTACCCATACGGTCTCAAACTGCTCGTATCCGCCACCGAAAGAAAAGCTGTGATGAACGGAAAAGAGTGCCGATAAAAGGCACAGTGCACCGTAACCCAACAGCGGAATCATCAGCTTCAGAAACGGAATCTTTTTCTTATCCTTCCGCAGACGAACCACTATGCAACCTGCCATCACAAACATCAACAACATCAGCACCAACGACTTGGACGCCAGGAAAAACTCGTAATACACCTCTGTTGTTCCGAACCATCCATACGATGTCAGCTCCGTCTCATGCGCATATTGTCTTACAATCAGCGGCACAATACCAACCGTAAGAAGAACCGGCAGCATCCGTAACAACGCTCCCAAATATCCTTCCTTCGGTAAATTCCATTTCGATTTATAATAATACTTTTTTCCCATCTCTAATCATTCCCTTTTATTATTTGGGACAAACCATCCCAAGTACCATTATACACATTTTATGAATTTGTTCAAGTTATTTATTTTTCCACTCCCGGCAAGCATCAATACCACCCTATACTTTGACAAAACGAAAAAAAGCCCCCGCGGTTTCCCGCGAGGGCTTGATTTTTGTTATGAACGATACTCGTTTCGATAACGATTGTATTAATTACTTTCTAACTAATACAGCATTTACAGCAAGGTCGTATGCTACATACTCACCGTCTGCAACAGCCTCGTAGATGGTGATAGAATCAACAACTACAGTACCAGTTCCTGCAGTAGCATCAAACTTCACATCAACAGTCTTGGTAGTAAGATCTACTTCCTTACCGTCTCTGCCGTTGAACTTGAAGCACTTAAGGATAGCATCCTTAGTAGCCTTGTCAGCAGCATTGCTGTTATCAATACCGAGGTTGATACCATCAGCGATATCTACTTCATTTGCC